>JAGWIL010000221.1 GCA_028866335.1 Rhodospirillales bacterium | reverse complement strand
AGTTGTGTCTGCGGGATACTATCACCGTATTCTTGCAAGTCTATATCAACTGCAACAAATCCAAAACCTTTATGTTCCTCTGAAGGTTTGCCAAGAATCAAACCAACATTGCAGCCATTCTCGTCCGCGATATTACGTGTTACTGGATCTGTTGTGCCAATATCCCATTGGCATGGCCCCCAATGATGGTCGTCATAGGGAACGCCAGGGAACTTTCCTTTGGATTCAGAGACCTCATAAATAGCTTTACCATTTGCATCTTCGCCTTCTTTGCGTTTATATAAAACGCCAGGAGGGGCAACAGGAATAAGTAATTTATCGGGAAAACCGTTTGCGATTGCTTTTTTGATTAGATTCATATGTTACTTTCCATAGCGCAATCCAGCGGTTGCGTCAACGTTTAACGGCAAAGCCTCGAACCAATGCGCTTTTTTAAGCATGCTATTTTTCACCGCTAAAGCTGCTTCTTCTTTACTTGGGAATCTTGATTTTGGCAGTTCACAAATGATCTCGTCGTGTACTGCCATGATTGGATTCAGATTGTCCGCTTCGGCATTGAGCATCGCATTAGCGATAATATCTCTTGTGCTAGAGCCTTGCACAGCAAGTGCGGTCAACATCCCGCCATAAGCAGGCTGTTCCACCCATTTTCTGGAAATATCTTCGGTATAATAGAACATGGAGTTTTTTGGGCCGTATTGAGTTTCAACTTTTTTTACAGATGGATACCAAAAGAAAATAGGGCGGCCAGATGGTAGGCGCATAATCATGGTTTTTGAATTGCGTTTGAAGGAAAGGTTTGGCCGTGCATAAATTAAATGCCCAGGCGCAGTTTGCAAGCATTCAATCGCGGCATTCTGTATATCCTTCCACAATTGCACAATTTCAGGATTAGCTTCACGCCATGCATTTTTATAGCTTTCCGCTTTTTCTTCAGAAACATGAACACCATAGATTTTTGCAAATCGCAAGAATGCTTTTGCGCCACCTTGATAGCCAAACGCCAAAACGCATACCTTTCCCGCAGTACGCTCCTCTGGCGTAATCGCTTCCATAGGCTTATTAAACATCATGGAAGCGGTTACAACGTATAAATCCTTGCCTATCCCTGCATCATAATCGCGGTAAGCTTGCAACAATTTATCATGCCCAGCTAGGAAAGGAAGGAATCGAGCTTCAATAGCGCTGTAGTCCCCTCTGGCAATCCAATGATCCGGTTTTGCAATGAATACAGGACGAATCATCTCCGACACAACAACCATTGTAGGACCGATCTCAGCCTTAATTTGTTCAGGAGACATATTCTCTTCTAGAATTCTGTCCACCAGCGCGTTAGCATCTTTGATGATTTTAGGTCTTGTTAGATTTTGCAACTGCGCGCCAGTGGAACTGTTTGATACAATTCTACCATTGGCCATAAAACGATTTTTCGGCCCCGCATTCAGGATATCGTAGGTCTTAACTTTCATTTGCTTCCTTTTGCGCCTTTAAAGCGCGTTTTTTGGCATTTAAAAGAGAACGTTTTTCTCCAAATTCTTTTTTACGTTCAGGAGTCCAATAGTTTTGCATAGCAATCTTTTGATTTCTTTTACGCTTCTCATGGTCTATGTTTTTTCTAGCGTCGGCTAATTGTTTATCTCGTTCTTCCTTGGTTTCGCTATCCATTTTGGCATAATGCTCTTTATGCCCCTGCGCCGCTGCGGCTATTCGACCTTGCCTATCCTCTTCAGAATAGGAGGCCCAAGTAGCAGCGACCCTCTTTGAATGCGCCTCTATAGCCTGTGGATTTTCAAAATATTTTTTGACGCCAGCTGTAACTTTTGGTTGAATTTCGGCCAGATGTTTTACAAAATATTTAGATAGAGATATACCAGCCTCGCGCTTTTGCCGTGCATAAACTTCTGGATTCTTAGATTGCCATTCTAGTAATCCAGATCGTAATTTGATTATTTGTTCTTCAAATAATTCTGGGTTTTCTTCTCTCCATTTAGCCTTTTGCTCTTTAACTTTTGAATAATCTCTATTTGGAATAGAAAGGCGAATGCCTTCTTTTAAATTTTCAATGTATAATTCATAAATATCTGGATTTTTTCTTATTTCTTCCCAGAATTTTTTACCGCCGCTTTGACCGTCATAATCTCCTCCTTTTGAAACATTGTATCCTTTATCTCTATTTGTAGAATCAAATTCAAATATGTAGTAAATTTCAGCTTCCTTTGCCTCATCTGCAGTTTCTACGGTTTCCAGGATTTTAAAAGTAAAAGATTCTTTCCCGTATTTACGGATAGCATTTGAAAAAGGATGATTTATGTTTTCTTTCAGGGCACGTCGCACATGCCCAGCCCATCTTTTTGCAATCGGTTGGGAAGTAATACCTATATAGCATTTTTTACTTGGGGAAGTAATTCTGTATACTTTATATGTCATAAGGATCTTTTTTACCCCTATATAGTTTCAATTGTAAATCGCGAGCCATTTGCAATGAAATCTTGTCTTCATCTGAGACAAAAACTTCATGCTCTCGCGTAGCCAAAATACCGTCATGTTGAATCACTTCTTTTTCACCACTAAAAACTACGCCTTCATGTTCAACCCAAGCATCACCATCCCATACTAAGTCCTCAATTGTCACCGCTTGTATGGGTTTAGTATAAATAAAACCTGATGTATCTTTACAAAGAATTTCTGTATTCTCCGCTAAACAAAACCTTCCGCTTCCAAAAGCCCCTGCAAAGATTAGATTTCCTCTAATTCTTTTATCCGAATTGGATCTCTTTGTTAGGCTTTTTAACTTAGCTGTAGAGGATTTACCGCCGTTCTTGCGCAAGGTCAAAACTTCTCGAAAGAAATCTGGCAGTTCTGGATCGTTCAATAGATCGGCAAGTACGCCAGCGCCAATTCCGCTTTCTTCTACATCCAAACCCATATCTGTAAGCCATTGAGTAAGCGCAGCGGTTTCAGTGATTTTGTTAATCCTGCCGTTGGATAAGCGCCTGATATCATTATTGATCTCGATTGAGGCGTCTTCAGTCAACATCATTAACCGCATCAGGAATTTAGTATCGACAAGAATTCCACGATCATTAATTTTTTCGGTCAATTCCCAAAGTTTCTGATACGGCTCAGCTAAATCAGGAAGTGCTTTATCAATATCGCGTTCCACCTCCGTATCAACCATGCAGTATTGACCAAGACGCAGTATACTTGCTTCGTCTTCCAGCCAAATCGGCTCGCCATCCACATTGAACTTTAATGGCTTACACATACGCATCATCAGCAGATAGCCTTCACGATCCTTCTCTACCTGCATGCGCAGTGCCTTGGCGGTATTATCCAGTGCGCCAGGGAGGCCGCAACTGCGCGCCATAGCCGCCGTACAGCGCCATCTGTCAACGCGCCTAATTTGGGCATGGATAGCAGGATTTAAAAATCTCGCACCAACAATGGTTAACAAAACGCGCTCAAAACTGGCGTTATGCGCAACGAATATGGTTTCTTCATCTAAGATTGCTTCGGCCAAATCGTCTGGAAAAGGCTGATAGAAAAACGGATAATAAACTTTTAAAGGTCCGTCATCTATGGCATAACTCCATAACAAAATCTCCG
>JAGWIL010000220.1 GCA_028866335.1 Rhodospirillales bacterium | reverse complement strand
AGCGGCGACGCGGTAGCGGATTTCGCCTTCACGCGAGATGTGGGCGAGGCGTTTTTGGCCGCCTATCCGGGAATCGTCCGCAGCCGGATGTACGACACATTCACGCCGGAGGAGCGCGAGGCCCAGCTCATCCGTCGCGGGCGATATGTTGAGTTCAATCTGCTCTACGACCGGGGAACGACATTCGGGCTGAAAACCGGCGGCAATACAGAGGCCATTCTGATGTCCATGCCGCCTGAAGTAAAATGGCCCTAGAGTTTAAGGATTAAGGCCCGATACCAATGCCGCCGGGCGAGACGATGATGGCAGGCGGTGGGGCCACATAAACCGGCGGGGGCGGTGGCGGGGCATAATAAACAGGTGGTGGCGCATAATACGCAGGGGGCGGGGGCGGGGACGGTGCGTAATATTCCGGTGGGAGCGCAGGCGCCGCATAAACCGGAACACCCGGCCCCCAGCCGGGAAGCCAGTGCCAGCGGCGGTCATCGTCCATCCAGCCATGGTCTTGCCAATCATCATAAGAATGGCCGCCCCCGCCGCCATTCCAATGGCCATTATTCCAGCCGCCTTGGTCATGGTGGTCCCAATCGGCCAAAGCAGGCGCAGCGCCCGCCGCCATAGCGGCCGCCACCACCCAACCTAACAGAAATTGCCTTACCCGCATGGGCCCCAGCCTCTCAAATTCTTCTTAAGATATGGTGTGCGCGGCGTGGCGATTCGATGCTGCAAGCGCGGTCGAAACATGGCGGCCCGGCAGAAGTTTATTAAATTTATTAAAATCATGAGGATAAAGCGGAAAGCTCTTGCGAAACGAGCAAGAATGACTCAAGACTCGGCCTCACCGAGCCTTCGTTGTTTTGTCAAGGAACCATTTTGCTTCGCGCCATAAAATATCGCCTGCGTGGATTGGTAGGACCGGCCTTGTTCCTGGCGCTCACCTATTATTTCGGGTGGAACGCTGTGCATGGCAAAAGCGGGCTGGAGGCCCAGGCGGCGCAACGCGCACAATTACAGGCCGCGCAGAGCCAGGCAGGTGCTGTGCATAATACCCTGTTGATGTGGCAGACTAAAGTGGCGGCTCTTTCGGGGCAAAGCATTCAGCCGGATATGCTGGATGAAGAGGCGCGTGATGTGCTGAACCTCGCCAACCCCAATGACCTGGTTATCGATCTGCCCGCGCAAAAAACCTCCGACTGATCGTTTCCTTGTTCCAGGCAAACACGCCATGGATATCGCCGGATGGCCGCGAAATTGAAATTTTATTTCGTGAATAAATTCTACATCGACGAAAACAGATAAAATTAACTGCTTTATGGTTAATTCGGTTTTTTGCATATGCGAAAAGGATGTTTCCGAATCTTCTCTTGCGCGCGGCGGCATGTTCGGCCTAGCTGCCATCGGAACACGTACAAACCCGGGAGCCAAGACACATGGCCGCAAGCCCTGACAAAACCAGGAAAGCCACAAAAAAACCCACCGATGCGATGAGCAAGGAAGAATTGCTGAACGCATATGAGCGGATGCTGTTGATCCGCCGCTTCGAGGAAAAAGCCGGACAGCTTTACGGCATGGGTCTCATCGCCGGGTTCTGCCATCTTTATATCGGGCAGGAAGCTGTTGTTGTTGGAATGCAGCACTGCCTGAAGGAAGGCGACGAGATTATCACCTCCTACCGCGACCACGGGCATATGCTGGCCACCGGCATGGACCCAAAGGGCGTGATGGCGGAGCTGACCGGGCGCAGCGGCGGCTATTCCAGGGGCAAGGGTGGCTCCATGCACATGTTCAGCAAGGAGAAGGGCTTCTTCGGCGGGCATGGCATTGTGGGCGCGCAGGTCTCTCTGGGCACCGGCCTCGCCTTCTCTAACTGGTACCGCGAGAACGATAATGTGAGCCTGACTTATTTCGGCGAGGGCGCTTCCAACCAGGGCCAGGTTTACGAAAGCTATAATCTGGCGGCGCTGATGAAGCTGCCCGTGGTGTTCATCATCGAAAACAATCGTTACGCCATGGGCACCTCGGTTGAACGCGCCACCGCCTCCACCGACCTTTCCCACAACGCCTCGCCCTGGGGTATGCCCAGCCTGGCGGTGGATGGCATGGACGTGCAGGCCGTGAAGGCGGCGGGCGAGCAGGCAGTGGCGCATTGCCGCGCTGGCAAGGGGCCGTTTCTGCTGGAGATGAAGACCTATCGCTATCGCGGGCATTCAATGTCCGACCCCGCGAAATACCGCACTCGCGAGGAAGTGCAGAAAATGCGCGCCGAGCATGACTGCCTGGATAGCGCGAAGAAGCGGCTGGAGGAGCTGGGCGTGAGCGAGGCGGAGCTGAAGACGCTGGACGACAATATTAAAGCGCGGGTGCAGGCCGCCGCCGATTTCGCACAAAGCTCGCCGGAGCCCGACCCCGCCGAACTTTATACCGACGTGCTGGTGGAGGGCTAAAGCCATGACCGATATTTTGATGCCCGCCCTCTCCCCCACCATGACCGAGGGCACGCTCGCCAAATGGCTAAAAAATGTGGGCGATGAGGTGAAGTCCGGCGATGTGATCGCCGAGATAGAGACCGACAAGGCGACCATGGAAGTGGAAGCCGTGGATGAAGGCACCCTGACCGAGATTCTGGTGGCGGAAGGCAGCGAGGGCGTGGCGGTGAATGCCGTGATCGCCAGGCTGAATGGCGGTTCTGAGGCCGCTCAACCTGCCCCGGCCCCCAAGGCTGAGGCCCCAGCGCCTGCAACTTCCGCCAAGCCGCAGAAAGCCCCCGCCACAATGCCGGCGACGGTGGAAAAGGCATGGGGTGCAACCAAGACCATGACCGTGCGCGAGGCGTTGCGCGAGGCGATGGTGGCCGAGATGCGCGCTGACAAGGACGTGTTCCTGATGGGCGAGGAAGTCGCCCAATATCAGGGCGCTTACAAAATCAGCCAGGGAATGCTGGACGAGTTCGGCCCCCGCCGCGTGATCGACACACCAATTACCGAGCATGGTTTTACCGGAATGGCCGTGGGTGCGGCGATGAACGGGCTGAAGCCGATTCTGGAATTCATGACATTTAACTTCGCCATGCAGGCGATGGATCAGATCATCAATTCCGCCGCCAAGACGCTGTATATGTCCGGTGGGCAGATGGGCGCACAGATTGTGTTTCGTGGGGCCAACGGGGCCGCGGCGCGCGTCGGCGCGCAACATTCGCAATGCTTCGCCTCCTGGTATGCGCATTGCCCTGGGCTGAAGGTTGTCGCCCCGTGGTCCGCCG
Source organism: Rhodospirillales bacterium (assembly GCA_028866335.1). The sequence continues at coordinate 379 of JAGWIL010000220.1, read as the reverse complement.
CCGATGCCAAGGGCCTACTGCGCGCCGCCATCCGTGACCCGAACCCGGTTATCTTCCTGGAAAACGAGATCCTCTACGGCCATAGCTTCGAGGTGCCGGAGGATGAGGATTTCATCCTGCCCATCGGCAAGGCCAAGGTGGAGCGCGAAGGCTCGGATGTCACCATCATCAGCTTCTCGATCATGGTGGATACGGCGCTGAAGGCAGCGGACGCACTGGCCGAGCAGGGTATTTCCGCCGAGGTGATCAATCTGCGCACCATCCGCCCGCTGGATATCGAGACCATCGCGGCTTCGGTAAAGAAAACCAGCCGCGTGGTGAGCCTGGAAGAAGGCTGGCCGTTTGCTGGCATCGGGGCGGAGATTATCGCCGTGGTGAC
>JAGWIL010000219.1 GCA_028866335.1 Rhodospirillales bacterium | reverse complement strand
ACACCAAGCTTCGCCGGGGTTTCCTTCGACGCATTGGATAAGCTGGGTTCCATTCAGTGGCCTTGCAACGATGCGGCACCCACCGGTACGCCGGTGATGCATATCGACGGCTTCGTGCGTGGCCGTGGCAAGTTCATCATCTCGGATTACGTGCCGACCGATGAAAAGACCGGCCCGCGCTTCCCGCTGCTGCTCACCACGGGCCGCATCCTGTCGCAGTACAATGTCGGCGCGCAGACACGGCGCACCGAGAATTCCGTCTGGCATTCCGAGGACGTGCTGGAAATCCATCCGTTCGACGCTGAGCAGCGCGGCGTGAAGGATGGTAGCTGGGTTAAGCTGGCCAGCCGTGCGGGCGAGACCTCGCTGCGTGCCAAGATCACGGACCGGGTGGCACCTGGGGTGGTTTACACCACGTTCCATCATCCGCTCACCCAGGCCAACGTTATCACCACGGATTATTCCGACTGGGCGACAAACTGCCCTGAATATAAAGTGACGGCGGTGCAGATTTCGCTCTCCAACGGTCCCACCGAGTGGCAGAACGAATATAACGCGCATAGTGCGCAGGCTCGCCGGATTGTTCCGCCTGTCGCGGCAGAATAATCCAGGTTTTTCTCTCTCCGCCGTGGCTTTGGCTGCGGCGGAGACCGGTTTATGCGCCACAGGCGCGCCATTCAAAGGCATATACTTCATGTCACACGGCACTTTAGACAGACTCGTCTACATGGCGAACCAGATCAGCAAAGCATTTGCACACGACCCCGAAGACAAGGCGGTTGGTGAAATTAGCAATCACCTGAAGAAATTCTGGGAAAAGCGTATGCTGGCCCAGATTTTTGAGCACGTTAACGCGGGCGGAGAGGGCCTGGATATTTTGGCAAAAAAGGCGGTTGCGGCTTTGCAGCGTGAAACCCAATCCGCCTGAATGCCCTGATCTGACGGCATTCTAAACAATAGAAACGCGATGCTCGTTATCTGAGGATCGCGTTTTTTGCGTTTTGGCTAGAAAATTGCTCAAAACTGCAAGAATTTTGTCATGCTTTGCTCACAAAAATCACCGTAAAGCATTGGTGCGAGTTTTCGGTTCAGTGCGGTGTTCGCCGAGGGCTGAACTCGTTCCATTCTCTACGAGGTCATTCATAATGAGATTTTTTGGACCGGTCAGCTTGTCAGCTTTGTTCCTGGCGGCCGCAATTCCTGCTGCTCAGGCGGCATCTCCGCTTTATAGCCTGGCGGCAACTGTACCATTGGGCGGTGGGGCGCATTGGGATTACCTGCATTATCACGCCACGACCGGGCAGTTGTTCATTGCGCATGGCAAGACGGTTTCGGTGGTCGATACCGCCACGAACAAGTTGCAGGGCAACATCACCGGGCTGGACGATACCCATGGCATCACCTTCGACCCCGCCACGGGGCTGGGCTATACAGATAGTTCCGGCACACAAACCTTGTCGGTGTTTAATCCCACTACGCTGAAGGTAGAGAAAACTCTGCCCTCTCTGGACGATACCGATGGCATGGTGTTTGACCCCGCCTCCAAGAAAATTTTTGTTGCCGCCGGCGATTCTACTGCCGTGCTGGCGCTGGACCCCGCGAGCGATGCGGAGACGAAAATTCCGCTCGGCGGCGCGCCGGAATTTCTGACCGTAAACGGGAAGGGCCAGCTTTTCGTCGCGTTGAACGACAAGAATGAGATGGCGGAAGTAGATACTAAAACCGGTCAGGTGACGGCACATTGGCCGTTACCGGGTTGCAAGGCGCCAACCGGTATGGCGATCGATCCTGAGTCGGAACGTGTGTTCGCAAGCTGCCAGAATGGCAAGCTTGTGGTGGTTGATACCATAACGGGCAAGGAAGTGGCGCTGCTGCCAATCGGCAAAGGCTCAGACAGTGCGGCTTTCGATGCCACGCGCCATCTTGTTTTCAGCGCCAACAGCACGGGAACACTCTCGGTTATTCATGAGGCCAGCGCTGACCATTACGAGGTTTTACCTTCGGTGAAGACTCGGATTGGGGCGCGCACCATGGCTGTGAACGAAACGACTGGCGATGTTTACCTGGTTGCCGCGAAACCCGAAGGTAAGGGTGTGGTGAAGCATCCTGGTTTCGCGCCGCGCTATAAGTTCGAACCCGGCACGTTGACCTTGTTGGTTTATCACCCAGCAAGCTGAAATAGCTGTTTTGAAAACAGCCAGCCCTTCCGGGGGCTGGCTTAATGTTCGGATATTGGCTGCGCTGGGGGCTTTACCTGCCGCAGGAATGGCGAAAGGCACACCGCAACGACAAAGGCCAGCGCGATGGCGCAGAAAGCATCCGCGTAAGCCATTGTTTGCGCCTGGGCATAGGCCAGCTTCCAAAGTTCTTGTAGCGCCCGTTGCGTGCCGCCGAAACTTCCGGCCATTTGCTGCAAAGTTACCGGCACCTGCGCGCGGGCCATGGTGAGGTTGGAAGCCAGCACCATGAAGTGGAAATTCGTGCGGTCATTCAGCACCGCGCCGCAAAGGGCTATGCCCACCGCCCCGCCCAGATTACGCATCATGTTGAACAGCCCGCTGGCATATTTCAGCCGTTCCGGCTGCAGGCTGCCCAGCCCAAGCGTTACCGTGGGTGCCACGCAGAACACCTGCGGAAAGCCGCGCAGGATTTGCGGCACCAGCAATTGCTGCCAGCCCCATTCGCTGGTGATGAACGAGAAGCTCCACATGCCAAGCCCGAAACAGATGAGCCCCGCCATCATCACCCAGCGCAGGTCGAAACGTTTGGCGAGCATGATGTAAACAGGCACACCGGCGACAGAGGCAATGCCGGTTGAGAAAATCGCAACCCCTGTCTGCCAGGCGGAAAACCCCCGCACATACCCAAGAAATAACGGCGTTAGGTAGATCGTCGCGAACATGCCGATGCCGACAACAAAGGAAACTATACAGCCAATGGCGAAATTCGAATTGAGGAAGGCGCGGAAATCCACCACCGGATTCTTCACCATCAGGCAGCGGATTATGAAGGCGGTGAGGGAAATACCCGCGATCCAGGCGCAACGGGTGATCGTCGTGTCGTCAAACCAGTTCCAGCGTGAGCCTTCCTCAAGGAAATACTCAAGCGTGCCGAGCCCCAGCGCCATGAGCGCGATACCCGCATAATCAGCTTCGCGCAGCAGTTTCACATCCGGCTTGTCGATATCCACCAGCAGCGCCACGAAGATCGTGACCAGCAGGCCCGGGATGAAATTGATGTAGAACAGCCAGTGCCAATTCAGCGCATCGGTGATGTAACCGCCGATCACTGGCCCCAAAGTGGGGGCGATAGAAGCGATGGTGCCGATAACCGCGGCAGCATAAACCCGTTTCTGGCCTTGGAAATAATGGAAGGAGGAGGTGAAAACTGTTGGTATCATCGAGGCACCGAGCAGCCCTTGCAGCGCGCGGAAGACGATCATGCTCTCGATATTCCAGGCCAGGCCGCAGAGCATACTGGTGAGGGTGAATCCGGCGGCGGAGGCGGTGAACAGCCAGCGTGTGGAAAACACCCGCGTCAGCCAGCCAGAAAGCGGAATCACGATGATCTCGGCTATGAGATACGCCGTTTGCACCCAGCCGATTTCATCCTGCGCCGCGGAAAGCCCACCGCCGATATCTTG
>JAGWIL010000218.1 GCA_028866335.1 Rhodospirillales bacterium | reverse complement strand
GCATGGGCAATGCCGGTATAAATCTCATCCCGCCGCTCGCCCAGCACCTCGGCATGGTGGGCGTAGGCGGCAACACCCTTCAGCCCATAGAGTATGAGCGCGCGCAGCCCGATCACGTCCTCGCCCACCAGCTCCAGCCCGGCCCGCACTGAGGCGATATTGGCTTGCGCCAGCAACCCGGCGAGATCCGCTGCCGGGGCGAAATGCGAAGCAGCGGTAAGGCCGGTGAGCGGCTCGCCCGCGGCCTCCAGCAGGCCGCGCAGCCGGTCGCGCAAGGTCGCCGCCTTGGCGATCAGCCGGGTGAAAACCGCACGGTCAAAATTCACGTTGGTAAGGGTGGTGAACAATGCGTAGAGGATGAAGCTGTCCGCCGCCTGGTCGGCCGCGCCGCGCCGATGCAACCGGCTGCTCAGCTCGCCCAGCCCTTTGAGCTGGTAGATCAGCAAATCCTGCAGATCCGCCGTGGTCTCGTCCTTGCCGCAAACGCCTTTGGCGCTGGCGCAGCCCGCTTGTCCATCCTGCCGCGCGGTCTGCTCACATTGAAAACAAAACATGCATTTGCCCTTGATAGCCGGTTAAAGATACTTAAAAAATACATCTTTAATGCCGCTCATCATTGATCCAGGTCAAAAGCGTTCAGGATCCAATTTTAATTTACCGGTAGCAGGGGAGCTCGTGTTGGAGTTCCCCTGTGTTGCGAATGTTCAGCTATTTTGCGCCAGCGCAGCGGCGACCTGCTTGACGAATGCCGCCGGGTTTTCCGGCAATTCGCCATCCTGCAGCTTGGCGAGGTTGAGCAGCAGGCTGGCCGCCTCTTTCACATCATCCTTGCCCGCCAGGGCCTCCACCAGTTTGTGGGCGGGGTTTATCTCCAGCTTCGGCGGCAAACCGAACACCGGCCGCCCGGCGCGCTTCAGCAGGCGCTGCATGGCCAAATCCGGCCCCGCTTCCGCCGCCACCAGCATCGCCGGGCTGTCCTTCAGGCGGGAGGAGGCGGAAACCTCTGAAACCTCGGCCCCCAACGCCTCCTTCAGCTTCGTGCAAAGATGGGTGATGGCCTCCGGCACCTCCGCTGCCGCAAACAGCGCACCCGCCTGAGAAACGGAAACCAGCTTCTTTTCCTTGAACGTGCCCAGCCGCCCCGGCCAGAACGCGTCGATGGCATCCGGCAGCAACAGCACCTCAAAGCCTTTCTCGGCAAAGCCTTCCAGTTGCGGCGAGGTTTTTAAATGCGCGGCATCGCCTGCGAGGTAATAAATATCGCTTTGCCCCTCCGGCATGCGGGCGATGTAATCTTCCAGCGTGGTGGCGTCCTCCTTGGTGGAGGCAAATTGCAGCAGCCCAGCAATTTCGGCGGCGTGGCCGGTATCCTCGTAGATACCTTCCTTCATCACGCCGCCAAAATTCTCCAGGAAGGATTTGAACGCTTCGGCGTCCTTGGCTTTGGCTTTCAGCTCGGTCAGCACCCGGTTCACCAGCGCCTTGCGGATTTTCTCCAGCACCGGGGTGGATTGCAGGATCTCGCGAGAGACATTCAGCGGCAAATCTTCCGTATCCACCACGCCGGTCACGAAATTCAGCCAGTTGGGCAGCAGCTTCGCGTCATCGGTGATGAACATGCGCTTCACATGCAGCCGTAATTTGCTTTCGCGGCTTTCCTCCACGGGCATGAAGGGCTTTTGCGCCGGGATGAACAGCAGCGCGTTGAATTCCACCGTGCCTTCCGCGCGCCAATGAATGGTGGCGAAGGGCTCGCCGAAATCATGGCTCACATGGCGGTAGAAATCCGCGTAGTCCTCAGCCGATATCTCCGAACGGTTTTTGCGCCACAGCGCCTTTCCCTCGGTCACGGCCTCGAACTTGCCATCCTCCTCAATTTCCACGGGCAGGGTGATATGGTCCGCCCATTTGCGGATGATGGTTTTCAGCCTTATCGGCTCCAGATATTCCTCTGCATCTGGCTTCACATGCAGCAAAATGGTGGTGCCCGGCGCACCGCGCTCGGCGTTTTTCAGCGTATATTTGCCACGCCCATCGGAAATCCATTCCCAGGCTTGCGCCTCGCCCGCCTTGGCGGAAATCACTTCAACCTTATCCGCCACCATGAAAGCGGAATAAAACCCCACGCCGAACTGGCCGATCAGGCTGGGCCGTTCCTCGGGCTTGGCGCTGGCGAGCTGGCTGGTGAACGCAGCGGTGCCAGAGCGCGCGATGGTGCCGAGATTCTCCGCCAGCTCCTCCTTGCTCATGCCAATGCCGTTATCCTCGATGCGGATGGTCTTGGCGGCTTTATCCGTACTGATGCGGATGGCGGCGTTTTCCGGCAAAGCCAGCGCGCCGTCAGAGAGTGCGAGGAAGCGGCGCTTATCGGTCGCGTCGGCTGCATTGGCCACCAGCTCGCGCAGAAAAATCTCGCGGTCTGAGTAAAGTGAGTGAACCACCAGGTCGAGCAGCCGCCCCACCTCGGTGCCAAAATCGCGGGTTTCTTCAGTCATGCTAGTCCTCCTGAGCTCAACGCGCGCGTTTACAATGTTGGCATGAAACGGCCAAGAGGGTGCTGACAGCCCCCCGCCTGAATTGATATGAGGGGCCCAACTGCAAGGGAGCTTCCGTATGTCGGCCGTCGCATCGTTTATTCGCTTGCCAAAGGAAGAGTTGAAGGAGCTCGCTTCCGCCGTGGGCGGAGACGACCCGCAGGGGCTGGCGGAGTTCCTGGCCGCCAACGGCACATCGGTTGTGGAATTCGAGGAGGATGGAGAGATTTTCTCGGTGCTGCTGCCGGTGCTGGCTGATGATTACGACATCGATCTAGAAACCAGCGAGAATGCCCTCATCGCGGACCTGGCCGAGGCCACCGACGCGCTGGTGTTTATTCTCACCCAGGCAGACCAGAAGAAATATCTCGAACAGCTCGACCCGGAAAATTTTTCAGCCGAGGAGCTGGGCGAGGCCCATGCCGATTTCACGGAGGATGAAGAAGAAGGTGCGGGCGAGGCCATGCTGGCGGGCATTGCCGCGTTACACCAGGCCATGCAGGAGATAGATGCCGACCACGCGGTCGTTGTCAGCATCACATAAGGGTAAAGGGCCCCGGACTGCGCCGGAGCCCTTTATGGATTAATTCCCGAGGTTTAATTGATTATGCGAGGTGGCTGCCCCGGTGAGCGCGCCCGCACCAGCGCCGATCAACGCGCCTGTTCCAGCCCCCATGCCCGTGGCAGCACCGATGATGGCACCGCCGCCAGCACCTATGGCGCCGCCGGTTAGCGCCCGGTGGCCAGGCGAATAGCCGCACCCGGCAAGGGCGGTGAGAGACGCGGCGAGAACCAGGCCGGTCGAGATTTTACGAAGCATTTCAAACTCTCCTGATGCATTTGTTTAGGATATTTAATCCTTTCTCCGGAATTCAAGCATTTCTACGCCGCCTGACGATTCGTTCATGTCTCGTTCAATTATCAACGGGCGGGCGCGTGCCGGCAGACATTCCGGGAAACGACTATCTTTGCGGCTTCATATCTCCTTGATGAATCAGCCTCCCCTGTAGATACCCGCAGCGTGCGGAAAATATGGCGGATGAGGGGCTGGATTGAGGCTTGCCCCAAGGCTGAACGGGCTGTAAGCCCAGCGGCCATTGGGCTGGTTTTTTC
>JAGWIL010000014.1 GCA_028866335.1 Rhodospirillales bacterium | reverse complement strand
CGCACAAAGCCGTGGTCCAGCACCGGAACAGCGGTGAAAAGCTGTTCCTCAAGGGCGGCCACTGTGGGGCGGCGCGTGGCGTGAGAGGCAGCGCGCGCGGCCTCGATCTCGGATTGCTGTTCAGGTGAGAGGCTCATGCCGCATCTCTTTCACATTCTGCGATTCGGCACTATATGAACCTCGTCAGCTTGCTGACTATGGTGATAAACGGTGCGTGGAATAAGCGTTGTGGACCCGGGGGCGGTACCCGGCGCCTCCATAATATTCTGGCCCGCCTGATTCAGACTACGCGGCGATGCCGCTTCGTCATCAGGAGGGCTTGGGGGTTGTGAGGGGGCGAAACAGACTCGACACGCGTGGTAAAGACCCATCTTTTGCCCGGCATTGTACCGCCGTTATCGGGCTAATTTTTAAATGCGAACGATAACAACGTAGCATTCGCTGTCGCTGCCTAATCAGTAGCTAAGCGCGGTTCGGGGGGCACCGGGCAACAGAAGCCCCCCACTCATGTTTACCGTAATCTTGACTTGGCGCAGCACAGCAAGCTGACATGCTTGCATGAGAACAACCAACCCCTGGGACGATTATTTTGCCAGCCTTGGCGCACCGCTGCGCGAGGAGGTGCGGGCCTTTGAAAGTCTGGGGCAGAATTGCGAATTCGCCTTCGTGCAGCATGGCGCGCTAAATCCCGCCCTGTTGAACAAAAAAAAGGCGGTGCCAATGCACCGCCAAGTTTAGGGAGGAAACGTCCAAGAAAATAGGAGAGAAAACTCATCCTATGGGACGATTATATATCTGAGCTGTTTAAACGGCGAAACAAGGATTATCGCAGCGCAGCAATGCTGAAAAGCTGGCGGAATGAAGTGTTTTTCATCCGGTCAAAACCCTGCGCGAGGGGCTTTTGCCCAAACTGCACGATGCTTCAGGCCGGCTGGCTTTCCGGCACCAGCACAATCACCGCCGCCTGCGCCGCTATGCCTTCGCCGCGCCCGGTAAAGCCCAGTTGCTCGGTTGTGGTGGCTTTCACCGAAACCAGGTCGATGGAAACGCCCATAAGCGCCGCCAGCCGCTCGCGCATGGCCAAAGCGTGCGGGCCGATTTTCGGGCGCTCGCAGATGATCGTCACATCCGCATTGGCAAGCCGCCCGCCCCGTGCCGCGATCCGCTCCGCCGCGTGGCGCAGAAACCGGGCGCTGTCAGCGTCTTTCCAGGTATCCTCGCTGGGCGGAAAATGCCGGCCAATATCGCCTTCGGCCAACGCGCCATAAATTGCGTCGCATAGCGCGTGAATGCCGACATCGGCATCCGAATGCCCCGCCAGGCCCTTTTCATGCGGGATTTTTACCCCGCAGATGATCATGTCGCGGTTTTCCGCCATGGCGTGAACGTCAAAACCGGTGCCGATGCGCGGGATCATGCGTCTTCTCCTCAAATTACCGCGCCGGAATGCACGTATGGCGGCATAATCGTCAATAACCCTCATTGCGCGCCGGGGCATTGGCCACTAATTTGCCCAAATCATGAGCAACAGCACTTTCCCCATGATCCAACCACTGACGATCGGCCAGGGCCCCCGGCAAGTCCGGCTGGAGCACCCGGTTATCCTCGCCCCGCTTTCGGGCGTGACCGACCTGCCCTTCCGCGCTTTGGTGAAAGCACAAGGCGCGGGGCTGGTGGTTTCGGAAATGATCGCCTCCTGGGCGATGGTGCGGGAGAACCGCAACACGCTGCGCATGGCCGAGGTGGTTTCCGCCGGTGGCCCAAATTCCGTGCAGCTTGCCGGCTGCGACCCGGAGGCAATGGCCGAGGCCGCGAAAATCGCCGTGGGGCTGGGGGCTGACCTCATTGATATTAATTTCGGCTGCCCGGTTAAAAAAGTAGCCATTGGGCAATTGGCGGGCTCCTCGCTGATGCGCGACGAGGCACTGGCCGGGCGGATTCTGGAAGCCACCGTGCGCGCGGTGGACGTGCCGGTGACCTTAAAAATGCGCATGGGCTGGGACCATAACAGCCTTAACGCCCCTAATCTGGCCCGCATTGCCGAGCAGGCGGGCATCGCCATGCTCACCGTACATGGGCGCACCCGCCAGCAATTCTACGAAGGTGTCGCGAACTGGGATTTCATCGCAGAGGTGAAAGCCGCCACCGCTTTGCCGGTGATCGCCAATGGCGACATTACCAGCGAACACAAAGCCGCGGAAGCTCTGCGCCGCTCAAACGCCGATGGCGTGATGATTGGCCGCGGCGCCTATGGCCGCCCTTGGTTCTTGCAGCAGGTGATAGACTATCTCACCACCGGCAGCCTTACCGCCCCGCCCTCCCTGGCGGAGCAAAAAGAGATTCTGCTGTGCCATTACCGCGCCATCCGCGCGCATTTCGGCGAGCAGGCGGGCACGCGGCTGGGGCGCAAACATGTGGCCTGGTACAGCCAAGGGCTGCACAGCTCCGCTGGGTTCCGCGCCCAGATGAACCGGCTGGACTCAGGCGAGGCTGTGGAGGCGCTGATCCATCAATTCTACGACCCGCTGATCGAGCAGGGTTTTATCCGGCAGGATGAAGTGGCGCTGGCGGCATGACGCGCGTGAAAGCACAAGGCTGGACCAAGCGGAGCAAACGGACATGAGCGGATTTAAAAAAGCCTTCAAAATCGTCCGCCGCGCGCCGCACGAAAAGCGGGTGAAGCTGGACCCCGCGCATATTCTGGAAAACCTGCCCATCGCCGTGGTGGTGGTGGATGAGCAGGATGTCATCTCCGATGTAAATTACGCGGCGGAAGAATTTTTTGGCGCCTCCAAAAACATTCTCCAGCACTCCAACCTGGGTGAATTGCTGCCGGTGGACCACCCTGTGTTTCTGATGATGGAACGCGCCCGCAGCGCCGGGGTCAGCATTGCCGAGCACGATTTGGTGCTGGAAGGCCCACGCATGGCGCGGCGCGGCTGCACCGTGCTGGCCAGCCCGATGGACCAGCCCGGCTATGTGTTGCTCACCTTCCAGGACGAATCCGCCGCCAAGGCGCTGGACCAGCAGATGTCCGCCCGTAACGCCGCACGCTCCATCACCGGCATGGCGGCGATTCTGGCGCATGAGGTGAAAAACCCGCTCTCGGGCATTCGCGGTGCCGCACAGCTTCTGGAACACAACGCCGCCCCGCAGGACAAAGAACTTGCCGTGCTCATCCGCGACGAAGCTGACCGCATCCGCGCCATGGTGGAGCGCATGGAAACCTTCGGCGAGAAGAATCTTGAGCGCCAATCAGTGAATATCCACCGCGTGCTGGAACATGTGCGCAAGCTGGCAAGCTCGGGTTTCGCGTCGCGGGTGAAGTTTATCGAAACCTACGACCCATCTCTGCCGCATGTGCTGGGCGACCGCGACCAGCTTATCCAGGTGCTTTTGAATTTAGTGAAGAATGCCGCCGAGGCCATTTCCGGCGGGGACAGACAAGATGGTGAAATTCACCTCACCACCGGCTTTCAGCATGGCGTGCGGCTTTCGGCCGCCACCGGGCGCTCACGCCCCAATCTGCCGCTTTTTGTTTCCGTGCGGGATAACGGGCCAGGCATTCCGGAGGATATAAGGCGGCATTTGTTCGAGCCGTTTGTTTCCACCAAGGCTGCGGGTTCCGGTTTGGGGCTGGCGCTGGTGGCGAAAATCATCGCCGACCATGGCGGCCTGATCGATGTGGATACCCGCCCCGGCCGCACGGAATTCCGCATCCATTTGCCCGTTTATGAAGACTCCGAAGAAGGCGTGAATTAAGAGATGACGCTTCCTACCGTTCTTGTTGCCGATGACGACCGTTCAATCCGCACCGTGCTCACCCAGGCGCTGGGCCGGGCGGGGTATCAGGTGCGCGCCACCGCCTCCGCCGCCACGCTCTGGCGCTGGGTGGAAGATGGCGAAGGCGATGTTGCCATCACGGATGTTATCATGCCTGAAGAAAACGGGCTGGACCTCATTCCCCGCATCCGCCGCATCCGGCCGGAATTGCCGGTTATCGTGATGAGCGCACAAAGCACGCTCACCACCGCCGTGCAGGCAACCCAGCGCGGGGCGTTTGAGTATCTGCCCAAACCGTTTGACCTTGGCGATTTGCTGGCCGTGGTGGACCGGGCGCTGAAACAGCCGATGGCCCTGGCGGCGCAGGCTGAGACGCCGAAGGCATCGGCTGACGACCAGATGCCGTTGATCGGCCGCAGCCCGGCCATGCAGGAAATCTACCGCATCATCGCGCGCCTCACCACCACGGACCTCACCGTGATGATCAACGGCGAATCCGGTGCGGGCAAGGAGCTTGTGGCCAGGGCGTTGCACGATTACGGGCGCCGCCGGCAAGGCCCGTTTGTTGCCATCAACATGGCCGCCATCCCGCGGGAGCTGATCGAGAGCGAACTGTTCGGGCATGAGCGCGGGGCCTTCACCGGGGCCACCAACCGCCATATCGGACGGTTTGAGCAGGCTGCGAACGGCACGTTGTTTCTGGATGAAATCGGCGATATGCCGCCAGAAGCCCAAACCCGGCTGCTGCGCGTGTTGCAGGAAGGTGAGTTCACCACTGTCGGCGGCCGCCAGCCCATCCGCGCCAATGCGCGTATTGTGGCAGCAACCCACCGTGATCTGCGGTCGCTCATCCGCTCCGGCCAGTTCCGCGAAGATCTGTTCTACCGGCTCAACGTCGTGCCCATCCGGCTGCCGCCCTTGCGCGAACGCCCGGATGACATCCCCGTGCTGGCGCAGCATTTCCTCAATAAAGCCCAGGCCGAGGGGCTGCCCGCAAAATCCATCGACCCCGCCGCCATGGCGCTGCTCTCGGCGTATCGCTGGCCGGGCAATGTTCGCGAGCTGGAAAACGTGATCCGCCGCCTTGCCGCCCTGGTGCCGCAGCCGGTCATCACCGAGGGTATAATTGCCCAGGAGCTGGCCGATTATACCCAGGTCGAGGAGCCCAGCCTCTCCGCTGCCGGCGAGGAGAGCGACAACATGGCCAGCGTGGTCGAGCGCCATATCGCCAGGCTGCTCGCATCTTTGCGCGAATCAGGCGAGGATGGTGTGCTGTATGAGCGCGCTTTGGCGGAGCTGGAACGCCCGCTCATCCGCATGACCCTGGCCGAAACCAGGGGCAACCAGATCCGCGCCGCCGCACTTCTGGGCCTCAACCGCAACACCCTGCGCAAGAAGATCAGGGAGCATGGCATCGGCGTGCAGCGCCGTGTTGGTTAATTTCGTGCAGCGCCGGGTGGGATGAGCGAAAACCTGCTACCAGTGGAAAAACCGCAGGCGCGCTCCAGGCTTGCCTGGATGGCGGATATGATGCTGGGCCGCGTCGCCACATTGTTTGTCGCCTCCTTCGCGCTGGCGCTGGGCATTCTCACCTTCGCGCTGCTGGCAGGGCGGGTGCGTATGTCCATGCATTCCGGCGGCGCCGTGGGGCTCATCTTCGCTGATTTCGCGGCTTTGCTGCTGCTTATTCTGGTGCTGGCCGGGCGGATTACGCGCGTTATGCTGGAACACAGGCGCGGTGCCGCAGGGGCCAGGCTGCATGTGCGGCTGGTGGTGCTGTTTGGCGGCGTGGCGGCGGTGCCTGCCGTATTGGTGGCCATTTTCGCTATCGTCTTCTTCAATTTCGGCATCCAGGCCTGGTTCAACAACCGCGTGCAAACCGCCCTGGCCGAAAGCGCCCAGGTGGCGCAGGGCTACCTTAGCGAGCACGAGAACGACATCCGGCTCGATGCCCTGGCGATGGCAAACGACCTCTCCCAGGCCGGGTCGGTATTCTTTGGCGACCCCAACGAATTCGCCTCCTATCTTGTCGGCCAGACCTCCACGCGCGGTCTCACCCAGGCGGTGATCTTCGATCCGCTGACCGGGCAGGTGATCGCCTCCGCCGGGCTGTTCGCGGGCATGGCGGCCAGCATCCCGGATCATAACGCCATCGTCCAGGCCAATAGCGGCGAGGTGCCGGTGATAAGCCCGCATGGCAGCACGGTTGAACAGGCTGTCATCAAGCTCGACATCACGCCGCCCTTGATGCTGATGGTGGAAAAACCGATCGACCCGGCGATTCTGGACCATGTAAACAAAACCACACAGGCGGTGGCCGAATATCAGCGCCTCGCCAAAAACCGCTCGCAGCTTGAGGTTTCCTTCGCGCTGATCATCGCGGTGCTCACATTGCTGGTGCTCTCGGCCCTCGTCGGTTTCGGCCTTGTCATTGCCAACCAGATTGCCAAACCGCTCGGGCATCTCATTCGCGCCGCGGAAGCCGTCCGGCAAGGCGACCTCGACGTGCAGGTGCCTGAGCGCGCCACGGGCGATGAGATGGAAGGGCTTTCGCGCGCCTTCAACCGCATGACCGCACAGCTTGCCGCACAGCGCGGCGAATTGCTGGACGTGAACAACCAGCTCGATGAGCGGCGACGCTTTACAGAAACCGTGCTGGCAGGCGTTTCCGCCGGTGTTATCGGGCTGGACGCACAGGGGCGCATCGAATTACCCAACCGCGCCGCTTCGGAACTGCTCCAGCTCGACCTCCTGCCCCGGATTGGCCAAAATCTGGCCGATGTCGTGCCAGAATTCGCAACGCTCATGGCGGCTGTGATGACCAGCCCCGAACGCCCCGCCACAACACAGATCGAGCACGGCATAGGCGCCGCCAAGCGCGTGCTGCTGGTGCGGATCGGCGCTGAGCTGAAAGAAGGCGTGGCGGATGGCTTCATCGTAACTTTCGATAACGTGACCGAGTTGATGTCTGCCCAGCGCAAGGCCGCCTGGGCCGATGTGGCGCGGCGCATCGCGCATGAGATCAAAAACCCGCTCACGCCCATCCAGCTTTCCGCTGAGCGGCTGAAGCGCCGCTTCGCCAAAGAGATCACCACAGACCCCGAAGGCTTTACCCAATGCGCCGAGACCATCGTGCGCCATGTGGGCGATATCGGCCGCATGGTGGATGAATTTTCCTCCTTCGCGCGTATGCCCCAGCCGGTGATGCGCGAGGAATCTCTGGAGCGGCTGGCCCGCGAGGCCATGGTGCTGCAACGCGTGGCCAAGCGGGAGATCGAGTGGAGCGTAGAGATCGACGCACCCTTGCGCGCCCAATGCGACCGTCGGCTGATCGGCCAGGCGCTGACCAACCTGCTGCAAAACGCGGCCGATGCGGTGGAAATGCGCGAAGGCGCCCGGCATGTAAGCCTGCGCCTTTACAGGCAAGGCGGCATGGCAGTGCTGAGCGTGACCGATGACGGCATTGGCCTGCCAGAGACTGGGCGCGACCGCTTAACAGAGCCCTATGTAACCCATAAAGTAAAAGGCACCGGCCTTGGGCTTGCCATTGTCGCCAAGATCATGGAGGACCATGGAGGGCGGCTGGAGCTGAACTCCGCGCCGGGCGGAACCGGGGCGGAAGTGTTGCTGATTTTGCCAGCCCTGCCAGAGACCGCGATGCTGGAGGAAACGAAGGAGTTGCCTACCCGATGACCGAGATTCTGATCGTGGATGACGAGCCGGATATCCGGCTGCTGGTCGAAGCGATTCTCAAGGATGAGGGGTATGAGGCCCGCAGCGCTGGCAGCTCCGACGAGGCGCTGGCGGCTTACCGCGCCCGCCGCCCCTCCCTCGTGCTGCTGGATGTATGGCTGCAAGGCTCCAAGCTCGACGGCATCGGGATTCTGGATGTGCTGCACCAGGAGGTGCCGCGCGTGCCGGTCATCATGGTCTCGGGTCATGGCACCATAGAAACCGCGGTTGCCGCCATTCAACGCGGCGCCTACGACTTTATCGAAAAACCGTTCAATTCAGACCGGTTGCTGCTGGTGGTCAAGCGCGCGCTGGAGGCGGCCAAGCTGGAGCGCGAAAACGCCGAGCTGCGCCTGCGGGTGGGCGGCGACAGCAACCTTACCGGCGAGGGCCACGGCATCGCCTCCTTGCGCAACACCGTGGAAAAAGTCGCGCCCACTGGCTCGCGTGTGCTCATTTCCGGGCCACCAGGGGCAGGCAAGGAAGTTGTGGCGCGGATGATCCACGCCAAATCCCGCCGCGCCGAAGGGCCGTTCGTGGTGATGAACTGCGCCATTCTGGCACCGGAAAAATTCGAGGCGGAGCTGTTCGGCGTCGAAGCCGGGCCAGAAACCCCGCGCAAGCAGGGCGTGCTGGAACGCGCCCATGGCGGCACCCTGCTGCTGGACGAGGTTTCCGAATTACCCCTGGAGATGCAGAGCAAAATCGCCCGGGTGCTGCAAGACCAAAGCTTTGAACGCGTGGGTGGTGCCACCCGGGTGAAGGTGGATATCCGCGTGCTGGCCACTACGGCCAAAGACCTCCCGGCCGAGATCGGGGAAGGGCGGTTCCGGGAGGATCTGTATTACCGGCTCTCGGTCGTGCCCATGCGTGTGCCAGCGTTGAAAGAGCGGCGGGAAGATATTCCGGCGCTGGCCAACCAGTTTCTCAGCCATGCGGCGGAAATCTCCGGCCTGCCCGCGCGCAGCCTGGCGTCAGACGCCGTGGCGGCCTTACAGGCGCATGACTGGCCCGGAAATGTGCGCCAATTGCGTAATGTGATGGACTGGCTGATGATTATGCGCTCCGGCGAGCCTGGGGAACAGTTCCATGCCGAACACCTACCCACCGAACTAGCCGCCCACGCCCCACGTGCTTTGGCAATAGACCCGGCAGCGGATGTGATGGCGCTGCCGCTGCGTGAGGCTCGGGATGTGTTCGAGACGCAGTATCTCCAAGCGCAGCTTTTGCGTTTTGGCGGCAACATTTCCCGCACGGCGAATTTTGTCGGCATGGAACGCAGCGCGCTGCACCGCAAGCTGAAGCAGCTTGGCATCGGCGCCGCCGAGGATAAGGTGGCTTAGAAACTGTTTATAAGTCTATTGTGGTGGCCGCCAGAATGTCATTTTCTGCGCTCCGGTGCCCGAAAATCCCGCCCTGGCGGACTCACCACAGCGACTTCTGAAACAGTTTCTGACTAATCCCTGTAAAGTGGAATCGTAATAACCGCGCGCAGGCCAGGATGATTGTCCTGCAACTGCAGTGTGCCGTTATGAAGCTGCGCCACCGCCAGAACCAGCGCCAACCCCAGCCCTGAGCCTGCGGTGCTACGCGCCGCCTCGCCACGGAAAAACCGCTCTGTCGCGCGCGCCCTATCCTGTTCGGCGATTCCTGGCCCACGGTCTGCCACCACAATCTGCACCATGCCATCCACCACATGCGCCGTAAAACTGATGACGGTGAGCGATTCTGAAAATTTCAACGAATTATCGAGAAGATTGACAACAGCCTGCTGAATCAAATCGCGGTCCGCCCAAACCGGCAACGGCGTTTCAATTTCGGTATGCAGCACAATCTGCTTTTCTTCCGCAACGGCGCGGTAAAGCTCGTCCATATCCGTTAACACGGGGGTGAGGTCTATGCGCGCGAAAGCCGCGCGGCGCGAGCCCACTTCAATCTCCGAAATACGTAGCAGCGCCTCGAACACCGCAACAATCCCATCCAGATCCAGGGTCGCCCGGTCAATCGCCGCCTGCATTTCATCTTTCGTGCTGGCATGAAGGGCCGCATCCTCCAACCGGCTGCGCGCGCGCGTTACCGGCGTGCGCAAATCATGCGCGATGGCATTGGAAACCTGTCGCACCCCGTCCATCAACCTGGCGATGCGGTCCAGCATCTCATTGATGGTCACCGCCAATTCATCGAATTCATCGCCCACACCGCTCACCGGCACACGGCGCGAGATGTCCCCCCGCGCGATGGCGCTAGTGGTGGCGGAAATATCCTTGATGGTGCGGCGGAACAGCGAGCGGACAAGCAGCGCGCCCATAACGCCAAGCGCAATCATAAGGCCCAAAGCCCAGATCAACCCGGCGCGCAACACGTTGCGCAGCTCAAGCCGGGCTCGCACATCCCGCCCCACCAGCAGCTTCATCCCTCCGGGCAATTGCTGCACATTCAACAATGCCACGGAGGAAACGCCCCGCCGCGTTACCGGCAGCTCGTACCACACATTGTCGCGTGTCAGCCCGGCCGGCCAATGGTCGAGATTACCTGTTAGAATCTGGCCCGTGCCGCTCAATAGCAGGTAAATGCCATCCGCGTCAGATGCGCTGGTCAGCCGGTCCTGAATGGCCTCCTCAATCGAGGGCAACCCGCCAAGCTCCTGATGCTCCAACAGGGTTTGCGCGTCGTTATGAATGGCGTTCTGCACCTGGTGTTGCAGCAACCCAAGTGTCGAATACCATAACGCCACCGCCAGCACGAAAGCAGAGAGGCCGAACACCACCGCGTAAACCAAGGCAAACCGTACCCCGGCGGAACGGAACAATGCCCTGCGCTTACGTGCGGCGGCGGATGTTGGCCCGTTTCTGGCCATTGGTTTTCCTGCCAGCGTTAAATATCTTCCGCGCGCAACATGTAGCCAGCATTGCGGACCGTATGCAGCAGCGAGGTATCAAACGGCTTATCAACCTTCTGGCGCAACCGCGAAATATGCACGTCGATCACATTGGTTTGCGGGTCGAAATGATAATCCCACACGCCCTCCAGCAGCATGGTGCGCGTCACCACCTGCCCGGCATGGCGCATCAGGTATTCCAGCAGCCGGAACTCGCGTGGCTGCAAATCAATCTTCTGCGTGCCCCGGCGGACAGAGCGAGACAGCAGATCCATTTCCAGATCTCCCACCATAAGCCGTGTCGCCGGGCCGTCGCTCTTGCCGCGGCGGGTTAGTGCTTCCACCCGCGCCAGCAGCTCCGCGAAGGCAAAAGGCTTGGTGAGGTAATCGTCACCTCCCGCCTTCAAGCCCTTCACACGGTCATCCACCTGGCCAAGTGCCGAGAGAAACAGCACGGGCGTGGTGTTATCCTGCCCGCGCAAGGTTTCCAGCAAACGCAAACCGTCTATGCCACCGGGCAGCATACGGTCCAGGATAATGGCATCGAAATTTTCAGAGGCCGACAGAAACAGTCCATCACGCCCGTTATCGGCATGTTCCACCGTGTGTCCTGCTTCGCGCAGGCCCTTCAGAACAAACCCTGCCACATCCTTGTCGTCCTCAACGACGAGTATCCGCATCTCTACTCCCCTATTTGTTCCGGCCGCCGCCCAACAATGACCGGCAAATGGAATATATGTGCATTTTTCTGTACCCCAAGGACCACTTTTCGTCCTGGCGCCATCGAAGCTATCGCACGGGTGAGACCATCGGCGCCTGAAATCGCCTCTCCGTTCACCGTAACAATCACATCAGATTGAGACAAGCCCGCCTCGTCCGCCGGTCCTCCAGGCTCTAATCCGGCTATCTCGGCCCCTGGGCTGCCGTCCTGCGGGTCTTCCACAGAGACGCCAAGCCAACCCCGCGCCACCGCGCCATGGGCGATAAGCTGGGCCACAATCGGCGCCGCACTATCGCTCGGAATAGCAAAGCCAATGCCAACCGATCCGCCAGAAGGCGAGACTATTGCTGAATTTATGCCAATCACCCCGCCCTCCATGTTAAACGCTGGTCCGCCGGAATTGCCGGGGTTTATCGGCGCGTCCAGTTGCAGAAAATGGTTGAACGGCCCTTCTCCTATGTCCCGCCCCTCGGCGGAAATAATCCCGAGTGTGAAGGAGTTGCCGAGGGCGAAGGGGTTGCCCGCCGCCAGCACCCAGTCACCGATTTGCACGTTAGCAGAGTTTGCCCAATGCGCTGGCTGCAGCAATTGAGATGAATGAATTTTAATGACAGCGATATCGGTCAGGTCATCTGCCCCGACCAATTCTGCGGTTAATTTTTCGCCATTATCTAATGTCACAGTTATTTGCGCAGCCCCCCCAATAACGTGGTCATTGGTCACGATGAGTCCGCTGGGGCTGATAATGAAGCCTGAACCGGCAGCCTCGGTTAAGGGGGGCGTGGCCTTGCCCGCCCGCAAAGGTGCCGTTTTGCCGCCCTGCCCGCCTGAAGCTTCCGTGACCGTGATGCCAACCACGCTGGGGGCGACCATTTTCACCAGCGGGGCGAGCGAATGGGGTGCGCCCTGAAACAGACTGAATTGCGCGCGCGCAGCCGCCGGTGCCGCCCATAATAAACCCAGCGCCAGAACCCGCCACAGCATCATCGTTTCAAAGCCTCCGCAGGCGAACGCTTCGCCTGGCTGCTTTTGCCATGCTGGCGGGCTTTGCGCCAACACGCCAAATGGTTGCGCTTAACCTACAATTATAGTGCAATTCAGATTGCATATAGTTGAAAATACCACAGCGCCTTACGACGTGCTTCTGGTAGAACAGGAGGGTTAAAATGAGTCCGAAACGCAGCGATCCGTCTTCCATTGACCTGGACTACCTGAAGACCGAATTTGAAAAATTCCGCGCCGGGCTGGGCGACACTGCGGTAAAAATGGGCGGCAACGCGAATGCCGCACTGGAACAGATCACCGAATACCTGAATGGTGGTAATCTTTCCTCGCGCGTCGCCTCCATTGAAGAAGAGCTGGAAATTTTGGCCGCCAGGCTCAAGGGCACCGGCAAAGATGCCGTGGCGAAGCTCGAAACAGAAGTCAGCTCCCGCCCGCTCGCCTCCCTGGCGGTTGCCTTTGGCCT
This sequence comes from Rhodospirillales bacterium, assembly GCA_028866335.1. The sequence continues at coordinate 5,679 of JAGWIL010000014.1, read as the reverse complement.
GGGCGTGCTGGCTGCCAGCCTTGTGCGCCGCAGCTAACCCTGAATGAACCTTTCCCGGCGCGCGAGCTTTTTAGGTAAGAGTGTTGCCCTTTGGGTAGCCATAACCATGGTGGTTTTGTTTGTGGCGCTCAGCGCGTTGGGGCTGCTCATCGCGGCGTTCATCGTCTGGCTTAGCCACCTTCTTGGCTTTGCCGCCGCTGCCGCCATCGCGGGTGGCATCTTGCTGGTTATCGCGGCCATCATCATGGGTGTGGGCGCATTGGCACTTCGGCGCCGCCGCACACGTTTGCCCAGCCTCACATCAGAGGCTCTTGGTATGGCCAGCTTGGGAATGCGGATGGCGGCTTTCGTTATCCGGCGCGACCCCAGCAAGGCGCTGCTTGTGGCGATGCTCGCCGGTGCGCTCGCCGAGCATTTCTCACGCAGCCGCTCTAAGGAATAAACCCTCCCGGAAGCGGAGGGTTTATCATGCGCCGGTTATTTGGTGTTGTTGGCGGCCGCCTGAAGGTCTGCGGCATGGGCAAGAATCCGGTTTTCCAATCCCGTGGAGATTGAAGGATCAGCCGGTGTGTCCACCCATTGGCCGCCTTCCAGGTTCTGCTCGAACACGCTCACCTGAATGGCATCGGCCGTCAGCGTCTTACCCAGAATATAGGCATTGGCCTTAAAGCGCGTGCCGGGGGCGGAAGGCGGGCTGTACCAATCGGTGATGATTACCCCGCCGAACGGGTCAGCCGAGACCAGCGGCATGAAGGAGAGCGTATCCAACGTGGAGCGCCACAGAAAGGCATTCACCTGGATGTTGGTATTGGCCCCGGCATTGCCGCCAGTGCCCTTGCCAAAGGTGAACAGGGTTCCTGAACCTGCCGGCGCGGCGCCAAGCCCACCTTCCTCATAATTATTCACTTGCGGGGTGGAGGTTTTTATCCCGCCACAGGCGCTGAGCGACAGCAAGCCGACGGCCAAACCGGCAGGGACGGCGATACGATGGATAATCCTCAATTCTGCTCTCCAAGCCCGAAACTGCTTGCTGTTTAGCCTTCAACCCTTGCCACGCCAAGGGCTGGGTGGGGCACAGCCAAAGCCCACACCAAAAAACAAGAAAGGGCGACGGTTGCCCGCCACCCTTGCTTTCATAATTCAGAAGACCCGTTCAGGCAGTTACCACTTAAGCGTGGTGCCCACGGCGATGATCTGCTCATGCACGTTGGAGCGCGCACCCGCGACGGTCGTCGGCTGGTGTTGCTGGCCATACAGATATTGCACGAAGAAGTTGATCGGCTTGGCCAACTGATAATTGGCGCCAACCGCCACGCCGTTTTCGTTCAAAGTGCGGGCTGTGCCGCTCTTGCCGGGAACATAGGCACCGGAAGACTGCTGGTTGAAATACGAACCGCCCAGCGTGTACGGCCCGATATTGTAGGACGCGCCAACGATGTAACCGAGCGCATTACGCGCACCCTTCGGCTTGAAGTAGTAGCTGTCCTCGAGCTGGCCGTATTTAACGTTCGCGCCAACGGTAAGCCCAGCATAGGTGGTTTGTGCGCCAGCTTCAAACACGCTCAGCTCGTCATAACCATGCGGGGCGCTGGCACCATAGCTACCATTGGTGCTGCTCAGCGGCGCGCCATGCAGGTAGCCGATGGAGATTTTGTTGTCGAAGGCGTCAACCTTCTCATCGTAGGCAACCGCCATGTCCAGCGTATTCCGGCGGCGGCCATTGCTGCCGCCGGCAACCGAGGTCGCGGCGGAGCCATTGGCGCTGCCGGGGCTGTCCTGGCCTTCCTTGATGCCGTTGGAGCTCGGCTCGAAACCGATGATGCCGGAGAGCTTGCCGCTCAGAACGTCAACCGCCGGGCTCTCATACACAATCTTGCTGGTTGTATAGAGATGGCTTGAGTCAGCATAGACAAACTGCCCCGGGCTGCTTGGCAGTATATTGAAGGGGCCGCCATCTGCATTAAACTGCGCACCATCGCCGAAATTCTCGATCACGCCAGCCTGAGCCAGGGTGAAGGCGGAGTCTGTATCGCCAAAGCGGAAATAGCCGTAATTCGGCGTACCGATATAGCCATAGCCACGGCGGATATAGAGCGAGCCGACGCCGTTTGTGCCGGTGTCGCTGGGGTTCGCCCGAACGCCCGCATTCGAGGTCGTGGTGCGCAGTTCAAACTGCACGCCATACATAATGCCGTTCAGCGTCTGGGCATCAAAGCCCGGCAGAAGGCGGAAATCGCCGAAGGTGGAAACGCTGTTCAGCTTATAGCCCTGCGCATCGCTGCCCATGTTGCTGGCGCCGTACACGCCCAGGCCAAACTGGAAATAGCCATTCAGGTGAACAACCACGCTGCCCGGTGCCGCAACCGGCTTGGCTGGTTGGGCAAAGGCCGTGCCCGCGGCGAGCAAGGTGGCCGCGGAGGCCAAAAGCAGTTTGCGCATCTTCATCTCCTTTTCGCCGAACACGGCGTTTATTAAAGCCCGTGAGGCTCCCAATTACGCGCCAGCGGCATCACCCGCCCGCAGTCTCGGCGGTGCTTAAATATCCATCAAGGAATGGAAGCAATGGATGAATTCCGGGTTCATTTTTTATTCAGGCGACTGTGGCTGAGACGCAACATCTATATTGCATTTATGTTAAATTAATAATCGTCTAATCTCTGCATTTGTCGGCAAATATTTCAAATTTATGACAGATACGCTATTATCTCTCTACTTATTTTATAGTTATTTATTTACCCTGATTTTCAGGCGCCTCTCGTGGCGCAAACCAGCCCCATAATCTTCTAAAAAAACGCCTCAATCGCCCCGGCACCCGCGCATCGCGGGGGCAGCGCGCGCGCGCGCTGGCCGGTAATCCCCCCCAGGCCGCAAGGCTTTGCCTGCCCGGCCTGGCACGCCAGTTTCAGCCACCCCAAAACACCCAGCCCCGGTTCGCCAGGGTGCGAGGCTGTCGGGAATACGGGAGAGATGAAAATCAGGTCCACGCCCGCAAGGCGTACCTTTGCAAGCTGCGCTGCATCATGCGCCGAGGCGCTGCGCAAACCCCGCCTCGTTCTCCGCACCGGAGCGCCGCCGCGCAAATGCTGCCCCGCCCCCAGCGCCGCCGCCAGCCGCGCATCTCCGGCAATGATAAGCAAGAGCCGCCGCGCCCGGCACAACCGTGCCACCTTCCGCGCCAGCCTGGCGCGGTCCGGGTGGGAATCGTGGCGGAACACCACCCCACACAACCCCACCGGCAGCCGTTTGATGATGGGCAGCGGGTCTGGCGTACGATGTTCATCGGTGAAGAACCAAAGCGGCGGCAGACCGGCGCGGCGGCGCTTTACCACCCGCCCCCAGGCGATTAACCGTGAATCCATGCCCGACCCTAGCCCGATTGCACAGAATCTCGAAACCATCCGCGCCAACATCGCGGCAGCCGCCATCGCCGCCGGGCGTAACCCGTCTGACATTATCCTCGTTGCCGTCAGCAAAACCCACCCGAAGGCAGCGGTGTTGGAGGCGATGGCCGCTGGCGCTTTCATGTTTGGCGAGAACCGGGTGCAGGAGGCGGCGGAGAAATTCCCCATCGCCGGGGCAAGTCTGCGTATCATCGGCGGGCTACAAACCAATAAAGCCGCACAGGCCGTGCGGCTGGCCGACGCGATCGACAGCCTGGACCGCCCGCGCCTGGCGGACGCCATAGCTAAGGCCGCCGATGCCACCGGCAAATTACCCGAATTGCTGGTGCAGGTGAATATCGGCGATGAGCCGCAGAAATCCGGCATCCCGGCGGCAGAGGCCGATGCCTTCATCCGCGCCATGCGCGCCCGCTTCGGTGATGCGCTGAAAGGGCTGATGTGCATTCCGCCGGAGGCCGAAGACCCCGCGCCACATTTCCGCAAGCTTGCTACCATGGCCGATATTCATGGCCTGGCGGTACGCTCCATGGGCATGTCGGCTGATTACGCGGCGGCCATTGCCGCCGGGGCCACCCATATCCGCATCGGCTCAGCGCTGTTCGGCCACCGGAGGTTGCCGGGCTGAATCGCCGCCCAACCGCCTGTTCGCGCGCCGCTTCGTAAGATTTAATGATTTAAATTAACCAAATCAGGCCCGTTTAGGGCTAATGAGCACTGTGCGGCGGCGTTTTTTCGCTGTATCTGCAAGCCTGTCATCCTCTTGCCATTCGGAGTTTAGGTTCCCGGTGATCAGATTATCGGTCCCGTTCCGCCAGGCCTTATCGCGCCTGACCCTGCCCGTGATGCTGGTTTTTTCGCTCGGCTGCGTGCTGATCGGCCGGGCCGACCAGAACCTGTCTGACCATCTGAGCACGGCGCTGGATGATATTCTTGCGCCCGCTTACATGCTTGTCTCCGGCCCCATCCAGGCGGCGGAGCACGGCACCGGCGAAATCGGGCATTTATTTTCACTGAGTGCTGAGAACGATCAACTCCGCGAACAGAACACCGAGCTGCTGCAATGGCAGGAGGTAGCGATGGCGCTCGCGGCGCAAAACGACGCTCTGAAAGCCAGTTTGCATTTCATGCCATCACCCACGCCGGAATTTTCAACCGGCGAGGTGGTGGCGGATCTTGGCGGGGTGTACGCGCGCTCCGTGCTGGTGCTCATCCCGCCCGCCAACGGTAACCCGCAAAACCTGGTGGGTGCCATCGCGCTGGATGGCCGCGGCCTCGCCGGGCGGGTGGTGGATGCCGGCAGCCGCTCCGCCAGGGTTCTGCTGATTACGGACATCAACAGCCGCATTCCCGTCGCCATTGGCACCAGCGGCGCGCCCGCCCTCATGGCGGGCAATAACGCCCCTGATCCTTTATTGCTCTACTGGTCGCCCAGCCAACCGCCTGCTGAAGGGGCCATGGTGCTCACCAGTGCTGAGGGCGGGGCCTTTCCGCCCGGTCTGCCTGTGGGCGTGGTGCATTATAATCAAGACAACCAACCGGAGGTTCTGCCGCTGGCCGATCTTGATGGGCTGCGCCTGCTGCGCCTGTTCAGCTACACAGACAAACTACCCGCGCTCACGCCCATTCCGCACACCACGCCATCGGTGGCGGCCAAGACGCACGCGCGGAAGCACTGAGCCTTGGCTCGTGGCTCCACTTTGCGCCGGCCTGCGCGCCGGTGGCGCCAGCTTGATGCCGCTTCGCGCTGGATTTTCCCCTGCGCAACCTTAATCTTTGGCCTGTTCATCATCGGTATGCCCTTTGGCCTTCCCGGCCAGGCGGCTTTGCGGCCCATTTACGCCTTGGCCTGTGTGTATTTCTGGTCGCTTTACCGGCCTGCCTCCATGCCCGCCCCGCTTGTTGCCTTGTGCGGCCTGCTGCTGGACCTTCTGGGTCTGTCCCCGTTCGGAGTTTGGGCAGTGCTATTGCTTCTGCTGCAATGGGTCACGCTGCTGCTGCGACGCAAGCTGGTTCCGGCGCGTTTCCTGCTGGTCTGGACGGCTTTCACCGCCCTGGCATCGGCAAGCGTAACGTTGGCCTGGGCGGCATCATCGGCCATTAACCTAACCTGGCTGCCCACCACGCCGCTAGTGTTTCAATGGCTGCTCGCGGCGGGGTTATACCCTGGCCTCGCGGCATTGCTTATCAAGGCGCATCGCGGCCCGGCAGCGGTTGAGCTGGCATGAAGCGTGATGCAAAAAATCGCACCTCGTTTTCGCGCCGGGCCTTGCTCATCGGC
>JAGWIL010000217.1 GCA_028866335.1 Rhodospirillales bacterium | reverse complement strand
ATCGTTATAGAATATATGGCCGGACATTTCCCCCGCCAGCGGGGCTTTGGTTTCGGCCATTTTGGATTTGATGAGCGAATGCCCGGTTTTCCACATCAGTGGTTTGCCGCCCGCCTTCGCCACTTCGTCGAACAGCACCTGGCTGGCTTTCACATCGGCGATGATGGTGCCGCCGGGATGGGCTTTCAGCACGTCACGCGCCATGAGCACCAGGAACTGGTCGCCGAACAGAATATGGCCTTCATTATCCACCAGGCCGATCCGGTCAGCGTCGCCATCGAAAGCCACGCCCACGTCAGCGCCTTCCTTCTTCACGGCTTCAACCAGGGCTTCCAGGTTCTTCGGCACGGTGGGGTCTGGGTGATGGTTGGGGAAGGCGCCATCCACCTCGGCGAAAAGCAGCTTGTGCTTGCCGGGCAGCTTGGCGGCCAGCTTGCGCAGCACATCGCCCGCGGCGCCGTTGCCGTTATCCCAGACAATTTTAAGCTCGCGCGTACCGTCCCAGTCTTTCAGCAGGCGGGTGATATAGGCGTCTGAGATGTCCTTCCCGCTCACGCTGCCCTTGGCCTCAGGCACCACCTGGCCTTTGGCCGCGCGGGCGCCGAGCTCCTGAATCTGCGCGCCGAAGAACGGCTTGTTCTTCAGCATCATCTTAAAGCCGTTATAATTCGCCGGGTTGTGGCTTCCCGTTACCATCACCGCGCCATCGGCGGGCTCGGTGAAGGAGGCGTAATAGAGCATCGGCGTCGGCCCCTGGCCGACATCCACCACCTCCATGCCCGAGGCCATCAGCCCTTCGATGAGCGCCTTGGAAAGAGACGGGGAAGAAAGCCGGCCATCGCGCCCGGCGGCGACTTTTTTGCCGCCAGCCTCAGCAACGATGGAACCGAACACGCGGCCGATGGCGAAGGCATCCGCCTCGTTCAGGCTTTCGCCGACAATGCCGCGAATATCGTATTCACGTAAGGAGCTGGCTGGGAATGTATGTGAAAAGCTCATCGATTCTTCTCGAAAATCAGGGTTACGCGTTAACGTATTTCTTCAGAAATTCACGCACGGCGGGGCTGAGGTCCGGCCGGGCGAGGGAGAAGGCGATCTGCGCCTCCAGAAACCCGATTTTGTCGCCGCAATCAAACCGCTGGCCCTCGAATTTCAGGCCATGGAAGGGTTTTTCACCGATCATTTTGGCCATGGCATCGGTGAGCTGCACCTCGTTGCCAGCACCGGCTTCCATGCGGGAAAGATAGGTGATGACCTCAGGCAGCATTACGTAGCGGCCGATGATGGAGAGGTTGGAGGGTGCGTCCTCCGGCTTTGGCTTCTCCACCATGCCGGTGACCTCCACGAGATCACCCTCGATCTTGCCGGTTTTGAGGATGCCGTAGCGGTTGGTTTGTTCGCGCGGCACTTCGGAAATAGCGACGACATTGCCGCCGGTCTCGTTATATACGTTCACAAGCTGCTGGGTGCAGGGGGTTTTGCTCAGCACCAGATCATCCGGCAGCAGGATGGCGAAGGGGTCGTCGCCAATAAAGGTGCGGGCGCACCAGATGGCATGGCCGAGGCCGAGCGGCACTTGCTGGCGCACGGTGGTGATGGCACCGGGAGGCATTGCCTCTTCACGCAGCAGGTCCAGCGCCTCTCGCTTGTTGCGTTCCGCCAGAGTGGCTTCCAGCTCGAAGGCGATATCGAAATGGTCGATGAGCGCGGTTTTGCCCCGGCCGGTGACCATGCAGAACTGGTCGATGCCGGCGGCGCGGGCTTCATCCACAGCGTATTGGATCAAAGGCTTGTCGACGACGGGGAGCATCTCTTTCGGCATGGCCTTGGTGGCGGGCAGAAAGCGCGTACCAAGGCCAGCAACGGGGAGCACGGCCTTGCGCAAGGGTTTCACCAAAGAGAGATCCTCCTATCCAATCGTTTTGTATTTAGGTGCCACGCCCGGCATGAGGCGGCAAGATGAAGCCTGCGGATGAAATACGCCAACAGTCCAGCGCGGCATACCATCTGGCAGGTGACAAAGCTGAAATGGCTTTGCCAAAACGCTCAGCCACGTGGGGCGGCGGCGCGGGCAAGCCGGTCGTTTATGGCAAGGCCGATCCCCAAAGCGGGAATGGGCGCGGCGGCGATGGCGGTGAGGCCCTGGCGCGCGGCGTGGTCATCCAGCCAATGCAGCGCCTGGAACAGATTGGCGGCGGCTTGCGCCAGATTTTGCGTTTCGGAAAGCTGAAACACCAGCGCGCCCGCTGGAGCGGGGCCAAAGGCAAGAAAAGCCTCATGCAGCAAAGGCGCGGTGGCGTTAAGCCGCACGGGCAGGCTTGGCGCATAATGCGAGGCGAGCATTCCAGGTGCCACGGGTGCATTGCCAGGCGCAGAGGGGCTGGCAAGCGGGCCAATTTTGGCTTCCAGAATTTCGCGCGTGATGAAGCCTGGGCGCAGCAGCACGGGGGTTTCGCCGGAAAGGTCCAGCACGGTGGATTCCAGCCCCGTCTCACAGGGGCCGGATTCCAGTATGGCAGCAATGCGCCCGCCGAGTGACGCCATGACATGCGCCGCACTGGTGGGGGAGATGCGGCCAGAGCGATTGGCGGAGGGGGCTGCGATGGGCAGGCTGGCCAGCTCGAGCATTGCCTGCGCCATGGGGTGGGCGGGCACCCGAACGGCAAGCGTTGGCAGCCCCGCCGCCGCCAGCTGAGAAACCGGCGAGGCTGCACGGCGCGGCAGCACCAGAGTGAGAGGGCCGGGCCAGAAGGAAGCTGCGAGTGTTTCCGCGATGGCATTGGGTTGTACATGCGCGAAGGCGGCTTCGCCTGAGGCGAAATGGCAGATGAGCGGGTTGAAGCTGGGCCTGCCCTTGGCTTCGTAAATGGCGGCGACGGCTTGCGCGTTGGTGGCATCCGCCCCCAGGCCGTAAACAGTCTCTGTCCCGAAGGCCACCAGCTTTCCGGCCCGCAGCAACTCTGCCGCGGCTTCCGGGCTGGTGATCAGCCTGGTGGTGTTGGGCTTGTCAGTCCTGTTTGCCGTCAAGGTCCCGCGCCACTTCCGGGCTGTGCAGGAGTTTGTTGATCCTGGTTGCCTCGTCCAGCGCCTCGTCGGCCACGAATTTCAGCTCTGGCGTTATGCGCAGGCCCAAACGCGGGGCGATTTGCGCCCGCAGAAACGGGCAGACGCGCTTGAGCGCTGGCAGCAAGGGCCGGATGTCCTGCTGGCCCAGCACGCTCGCGAACACCAAGGCGTGTTTGAGGTCCGGCGACATGCGGACTTCGGAGATGGTGATATATGCGCGAGCGAGTTCCGGGTCGTGAAACTCGGTACGCAGCATCACGTCTGAGAGGACGTGCCGGATTTCCTCACCCACGCGGAGCTGACGCTGGCTGGGGCCAGCGCCATGCCCGGCATCAGGCCGCGACGATTTCGGTTTCATAGCACTCCACCACATCGCCTTCGCGCAGATCCTGGAAGCCCGCGAAAGAGAGGCCGCATTCATAGCCGCGTGCCACTTCCTTCACATCGTCCTTGAAGCGCTTGAGCTGCGAAAGCTCGCCCTGGTGAATGACCACGTTGTCGCGCAGCAGGCGCACGCCGCAGCCGCGCTTGACCACGCCTTCGGTGATGTAGCAGCCCGCGACCTTGCCGGTTTTGGTGATGTTGAACAC
>JAGWIL010000216.1 GCA_028866335.1 Rhodospirillales bacterium | reverse complement strand
AGGCTCAGCTTCCAGTCGATGGTTATCATCGTAACCACCAGGCCGATCACGGTTGCTGCGTCCGCCACGGCATTAACGGCGCGGGTCATTGCTTCGCGCACCACGGTTGCGTCTGTCGTAAAGCGCGCGGCTAGCTGGGCGGGAGCCTCACGTTCAACCCGCGAGAGCGAGGCGGCGGTGAGGTGCCCGAACATCGCCACCTGGAGCCGCCTGATCACCAGCAGCACCATGTCCTGCGTCAGCACGGCCTGAAAATACATGGAAACGCCTTTAACGGCGGTTACAATAAGCACCAGAATTGGCACCTGATAAAGGATGCGTGGGTCCTTATGGGCAAACATGGTGAATGCCCAGTCGATGAGGGCAGGGTAGAGTGCCGTTGCGCCAGACATAATCAGCGTCGCGACGACGATAAGCGTTATCTGCCACTTAAAGTTACGGAGGTGTTCGCGCCAGAGGCGGTTAATAAGCGCGGCGGTTGAGGCGGGATCGGTCATAGCCGTGTGATTAAGCACAGTTTTGGGCGGAGCAAAAATGCGCTACAGCGAGCTATGGATACGATTTATAAGGGTGACCTATCTACGCCGCGAGGGCGGCGAAATGCGTGGATAGATGCTCTTTTCGTGGATCATGCCGTTTTGCGGCTGTTCTGGACAAATTTTGCCCCCGTGGTGCCCGGAATATTATATCGTTCGAACCACCCCACTCCGGGAAATCTAGGCCGTTTTACCCGAAAAGTGGGGTTAAGGAGCCTTATCAACCTAAGAGGCCAGGCAAAAAACGGCTCGGATGCTCTGTCTCGTGAAGCGGCAGGGCGGCTGGGTTTGGATTTTTATGACATGGCCTTTGAATCCAGGGGGGCTCCCCATAAAGATCGGATATTAAAGCTGGCCGGGATATTTAAAGAAATGCGGGGCCCGGCGCTCATTCATTGCAAGTCTGGAGCGGACCGCGCGGGTTTGGTCGCGGGACTTTATATTTTGATAAACGGCGGCAGCGCAGCAGAAGCCATTCAACAGTTATCGTGGAAGTATGGCCATATAAAACAGTCAAAAACCGGTATTTTAGATGCTTTCTTTGAACTCTACCGCCAGACCGCAGAAGGAAGAAAGCCATTTTTGGATTGGGTGAAGGAAGAATACGAAGAAGCCGAGCTAAGAGCGGCCTTCAAGGCGGGAGGGGTGGCAGAATTCATCAACGGGAAGCTTTTGCGGCGCGAGTAATCATCGGGCCCGCCTCAATTTTTCTTCGGGCTGACCTGTTTTTTTAAAATCTCGTTCTGCACAACACTCTGGATTCCGCCTGCTGCTTCTTCTGTCGCGGCTACGCCAACATCTCCCCAATGCGGTGCGATGTCGCTTTGGTTAAGCATATGAATTTGCGTTACCTGGCCTGCGATGCGGTTGTTGGTATCTCTAACCACCCAATCCAGCTCGACAAGGGTTTGCCCCGCTTTTACGGGCCCGGCTTTCACGTCTCCGGATACGATAAAATCGGCATTCTGCTTGTTAGTTACCAATTCCAGATTTGGCCCTGCTAATACACGGGCAAGGTCAGTTGGCAGGGCGGTGTCACCATCCCCCGGCGCGCCATTTACGGCACCGATAGCGATACGCGGCGTACGATTTTCAAGCGATTGCGGGCTGCTCGCCTGGATGGTTGCGTTAATCCCTGTCAAAAGCTTTTCGAGATTTGGTGCGTCAGCTTCTGCGGCCTTTATAAGTGTTGCTTGGCTGCCATTGGCCCAGTCTTCGGCTGGAACGGGTTGGCCCATGAGTTTGCCGTAGGATTTTCCGTTTGGCCCGATAACTTTGTAGGTTGGCGCAACAAAATTCCCGTCCAGAGCGGCAGTAATTTGCAGATGCCAGTTATTCTTTTGTATTGGCCCGGCAACGCTGGGCACATCGTAATCCGCAAGTTTTTCAGCCAGATCGTCTGCGTAGGCCGCAGCTGCATCATTCCCTAACAAAGCTCTGCCGGGAGGTGGCACCATAAGCACCGGTGCCGGCGGTGTGGCAAGTTTGGTGCCCACGGGTCCAGGATTACCATAAAATGGCTGTGGGAGGGTACCACACCCTGCAAGTAAAAGGGCAAGTAAAAACGGTGAATATTTCATGAGCATATGATTGAGATTTGATGGCCTGTTACTGGTTCATCCCGCGATGTCTTGCGGCGATAGGAGAAGAAACTCGCCTCATCCGCACATGTATCATGGGGCAATATTTCCGCGCTTATCCCGGCACGTAAAAGGCGGTTGGCACAATAGCCCGGCAGATCAAACCAAAAATGATCCACCCGGCCAGCTACAAAAAACCGCGCGCTTGCAGGCGCCTCATCCAGAACCGCATTGCGAAGGTCGAGGCCAACTTCATAACTCGCTTGATGTATGCAGGGGCCAATCGCAGCCGTAACTTTTGCGGCGCCCAAAGAACGCAGGGCGTGGGCAGTCTCTTCCAGAACGCCAGCAAGTGCGCCGCGCCATCCGGCATGAGCCGCGCCGACAGCCCCATTATCGCCAAAAAACAAGACCGGCGCACAATCGGCGGTGATAATGCCAAGGGCCAATTCTGGCACGTTCGTCACGAATGCGTCCGCTTGCGGCCCGTCGCCTTCGGCCCATGGCGAAGTGACGGTAATGACAGTTTTGCCATGCACCTGCTTAAGGCCAAGCAGTGATGAGGAAGAAACCCCGAATGCACCGGCAGCGCGCGTTCGGTTTTCGCGCACACATAACGGGTCGTCGGAAGAAAAACTGCAATTCAGGCTGGCATAAAAGCCTGAGGATACGCCACCACGGCGCGTAAAAAAACCGTGCCGGGTAGGCAAACAAGCAGATGAGACGAATTCAGTCATACAAATCCTGGCAGAGGGGGCAGGTGGCTGGGGCACACTACCAATACTTTAAACAGGCTGCCCATTGCTTCCGGCGCCGTCAAGCGTTGTACGGAAAGGCGTAAATCCAAAGTTCTTTCGGGGTGCTTTTGGGCAAGAAAATCGCTGCGCTGATAAAGCCCCAAAGCGGTCAAAAAATGGTTTTGCTTAACCGGCCCTTGAGCATGTACGGCGCGTTTTATACTGGCAAAATCAACATGGGCTGTGATGTCTGCTTCCCCTGGATGCAAGAGAGGATCAGCATAAACACCGTCTCGGATCGCTTGAACACTCTCTCCGGCAGCGCTTTCGGACGGGCCATAGTCAATAAACAAACCGACCCCTCCGCGGGTTGCGAGTTCTTTACAAAAATTTATGGCGTCCTCGTTTACTTCCCTCACACTACCAATCGGATCATCCGGCAGCCGATAATCCGATGGAATTTCAAGGTAAGCGCCGTTTTCTACATATCGCTCAACCCAACCGGCATCACGGCGGATGAATTGTCGCACCGGCAACGCGTCAAGAAACTCATTGGCGATAAGAATAAGCGGTCCGGATGGCAAAGACGACAAAGAATTATGCCAAGCCGCATGGGGCACGCGTTTGGCTTGTTCGGCCTTTAACCTCGGTGAGGTCTCAATAAAATGTACATTTGGCACGGCCCATGCGCGAAGCGCGTCAGCCATCAACACGCCTCGGCCGGGTCCGGCTTCAGCAAAAATAATGTCTGCCGGTTCTCCCAGCATTTGCCATACCACTTTGGCCCAGCAACCAAGCAATTCACCA
>JAGWIL010000215.1 GCA_028866335.1 Rhodospirillales bacterium | reverse complement strand
GCCATTCTGCTCATTATCCTGGTGCCGCTGCTGTTTCATCTGGCCATCATGGCAAGCCGACACGTTCCCGTTGCGCTCACCGCTGGGGGTTTGTTCAAGCTCAGCTTCGTAACGGCCGCCGCGCTGATGCATTGGGTGCTTTATGCAACTCTGCTTACAAGCTTTGCGCTAACGTTGCGGCGCGGGCACACGCCGCTCATCACCGCAATGGCCTACAAGCTGCATGGGGCGGATATTCCCACAGAGCTGATTGTTTATACCCGCCGCGTTACCGTCGCCTGGTCCTGTTTCTTCGCGGCACAACTTACGACCTCGGTGCTGCTGTTCTGCTTCGCGCCGCTCACCGCCTGGTCATTTTTTGTGAATGTACTGGATATTCCGCTGGTGGTGGCCATGTATGCGACTGAATATGCCGTCCGCATCCGGGTGTTGCGCGACCCGCCGCGCCACTCCTTCGCGACAATTTTCGAAATGGTAAGCGACTGCGCGAAGCACCGCGCCCCTGCCCCCAGCCTGGACTGACCGACTATGATGGACAGCACCGCCTCCGCTGGACGGCTTTACGAAGTGTTGAGCCACCGGAGTGAGGAAGCCGTCGCCTTCGGGCCGGAGGGAGCCATCACCGCCGCGCGCTTCCGGCGCGATGTGGCTGCGTTGGCAGCCATGCTGCCGGAAGCCGGGTTTCTGGTGAACCTGTGCACAAACCGCTACCGCTTCATGGTGGGGTTTGCCGCTGCCCTGCTGCGCGGGCAGGTCAGCCTTATGCCCGCCGCCGCTACACCCGCCATATTACAAGACCTGGCAGGGGATTATCCAGGTCTTTATGTGCTAACAGACGGCGAGGCACCGGCGCTTACGTATTTATTCTTCCCCGCCACCCTGCCTAGAGCTGATGAGGCAAACCTTACCATTTCTAGTGCGCAGCCTGCCGTGGTATTGTTCACCTCCGGCTCCACCGGCAAGCCCAAGCCCGTTACCAAAAGCTGGGCCGTGCTGGTGCAAAGTGCGCGCACCGCCGGGGCGCGGCTGGAGGCCGGGGCCATGCGCGGGGGCTGCATTGTCGGCACCGTGCCGCACCAGCATTCCTATGGGCTGGAATCCGTTATTACCCTGGCCTGGCAGCACGGGCTGGCGGTTTTTACCGGCACCCCGCTTTTTTCCGCCGATGTGCGCGCCGCCCTGCAAACCGCCCCGCAACCACGCCTGCTGGTGACAACGCCGGTGCATCTGCGCGCCCTCACCACAGACTCAGGCGAGATGCCCGCGCTGGCGATGCTGCTCTGCGCCACAGCGCCGCTGCCGCCCGCTTTGGCCGAAGCGGCGGAAGCCGTTTTCCACGCACCGCTCCTGGAAATTTATGGCTGTACCGAGGCCGGGCAGATCGCCACCCGCCGCCCAACACAGGAGAGCGACTGGCATTGCTTCGATGCCGTGCGGCTGCACCGAGACGATGCCGGCTGGTGGGCGCAAGGTGCCGCCGTGGAAGGCGTTGCCCCAGTGCAGGACGAAATTGAACTGACCGGAGATACCCGTTTCCGGCTTGGCAACCGCGCGGCGGATCTGGTGAACATCGCAGGCAAACGCAGCTCCATAACTTATCTTAACCACCAGCTTCTCGCCATTCCCGGCGTGAAGGACGGTATTTTTTTGATGGAAGAGGACGAAACCCATTCAGTACCCCGCCTCAAAGCCTTGGTGGTCGCCCCCGGCCTAACGGCGGCGGAGATTCTGCTGGCGTTGCGCGCACGGCTGGACCCTGCCTTTCTGCCCCGCCCGCTGGTGCTGGTGGAAACCCTGCCGCGCAATAATCTCGGCAAGCTGCTGCGGGCGGAGATGCTGGCCCTGGCCGCCCGGCGCACGCCCGCATGAGCCCGCAGATGCAGCCGCTTTGCATTCCGGCCACGCACCAAACGGCGGCGCTGCATTTTCCCAACCTGCCAATTGTGCCAGGTGCCCTGCTGCTGGATGAAATTGCTGCGCGCATCGCCGGAGCCGCACCCTTGCGCTTACGGGCGGTGAAATTCATCGCCCCCATCCGCCATGGCGAGGCGCTGGCGCTGAGCTGGCAGGCGGCAGGCAAGCTCAACAGCTTCGCGCTGAACCGCGTTGGCGAAACCGCGCCATTGCTCACCGGCACGCTGGAGATTTTGGCATGAGCGGCCGTTCCAGCCCCGCTGGCGCGCAGGAATGGGCGGCCCGGCCCGAGCGCGGCTCGCTTATCAGCATCAAAATCGGGGTCTGGATCGCGCTGCGGCTTGGGCGGCGGCTGGCGCAGTTTTTCCTGTACCCTGTGTGCCTTTATTTCCTGCTCTCTTCCCCGGCAGCGCTGCGAGCCTCGCGCGACTATCTCGGCCGGGTGCTGGGGCGGCGCGCGGGCTGGCGGGATTGTTACCGCCATTTCCTCACCTTTGGCTCCTGCGTGCTGGACCGTGTGTTTCTGCTGAACGAGCAGGATTATTGGTTCGATATCACTGTCACAGGGGACGATTTGCTGCGGCAGATCGACCAGCAAGGTGGCGGCTGCCTGCTCTTTGGCGCGCATTTCGGCAGTTTTGAGGCTGCCCGCACCATCCGCCGCCGCTATCGGGAGCTGCCGGTGAGCCTGTTGATGTATGAGGAGAACGCCCAGAAAATCCGCGCCGCGCTGGGGGCGATCAACCCGCGCCTGGAAACCGAGGTGATCGGGCTGGGGCGGCTCGATTCCCTCATCACCGTGGCGGAGCGGCTGCGGGCGGGGCATTTCGTCGGCGTGCTGGCGGACCGCAACCCGGATGGGCGGGACATGGTGCGCCTGCCTTTTCTGGGTGCTGAGGCTGCGTTTCCGCAAGGGCCGTTTAAAGTGGCGATGATGCTGGGGCGGCCCGTGGTGATGATGGCGGGGATTTATCATGGCAAGGGGCGCTATGAGGTGCGCTTTGAGCTGCTGGCCCCGGCGCGGGAGCGCCGACCCGCCGACCCGAAAGCCTGGATGGACGAGATTATGCGCCTTTATGTGGCAAAGCTTGAGGCCATGTGCCGGGAAGCCCCGTATAACTGGTTCAATTTCTACGCGTTCTGGGCGTAAAATGCGGCGCTTCCTGGCCATAGGCGGACTTGTGCTGCTTTGCGCGCAAACCACCCCTAATTTTACTTTGCCGGGGCTGATGGCGCAGCTGGCTGAGGTGCGCGCCGCCTCGGCCAGCTTTACCGAGACCAAAAACCTACCCTTGCTCACCACCAGCCTGCAAAGCAGTGGCACGCTGGATTATGTGGCCCCGGATTATGTGCGCAAAACCACAACCACCCCCGCGCCGCAGAATTTTCTGCTGCAAAACGGCACGGTAACACTAACCATGAACGGCCAGACCCAGCATTTCACCCTGGCCCAGGCCCCGCAACTGGCCGGGCTGGTGGAGGGCGTGCGCGCCACCCTGGCCGGAGACCTGCCCGCTTTGCAGCGTTATTACACGCTCTCGCTCAGCGGCGGGCCGGACCATTGGCAATTTCTGCTTCACCCGCGAGACCAGGCTTTGGCGAAGATGCTGGCCTGGATGAGCATTACCGGCAGCGGCGATACAATCACTGAAATCGACAGCGCCGACGCCAAGGGTGGGACAACCAGAATGCAGGTGCGTGAAACCATCCAGAATGCGCCGTAAGCTCTGGCCTCTCTGGTTATGGCTGGCGG
>JAGWIL010000214.1 GCA_028866335.1 Rhodospirillales bacterium | reverse complement strand
GCAATCGCCCGGCGCATCAACCGCAAAAACGCAGGCGGCTCGCTCAAATGTTCAATCACCTCGGTTGAGATGATGACGTCCCACGGCCCGTCGCTCAGCGTGTCCTCGGTGAAATAGCCCTGGCGGATGTCCAGCCCCAGCTCCCGCGCGCCAATTTTGGCCAGTGGCGAGGGGTCATACCCCACGCCCCGCCAACCCTTGGCATTCACGCAGAAGTCCAGCCCAAACCCGTAGGCCCCACCAATTTCCAGCGCCTTCGCGCCGGAGGGCTTGGCGATTCGTGTTAACGGGTCCGAAATCGGCCAGATCCCTGCACCCATTTGCGCATAATAAGCGGGCCAGCCGATCTCAACCAGCTCATCACCTTCATAATCGACCGTGCCCAGCACGCTGGTGAAGCGCACGGCGCAATGCGGGCACAGCCGCAGCCGGTAATGGCCTGTCGTGCCCAGCATGTCATAATCAACATCGACCAGCTCCGCCATGCGGCCCTGGTGCCCGCAATTCGGGCAGGTGGCCTCGGCCGCCGCACCCGTCAGCCACTCAGCCTCGCACTGGCTCGTCAGGCGGAGCTTTGTGCCGGGCAGGTTCATCAGGCAAACAACTCTGGCACGCGCTGCTTCAGCGCCTCGTTTAATTCAGCCCGGCGCTCCCAAAGCGCGCGGTACCAATCCCCCCGCGCCGCCACCTGGTAAGCCAGCATCCGGTTCTGGGCCACATAACCCCGTGCCGCATCGGCAATGCGCCGTGTCGCCTCAGGGTAGGCCAGCAGCCGCAGCAACGCCGCGCGCAGCTCCGCCGGGCCGCTAAACAGCACGCCGGTTTTGCCATCTTGAACGGCGCTGCCATAAACCACATTGCTTGCCAGCGCGCACACGCGCGCGGCCCCTGCCTCGATAAATTTCAAGTCAGATTTGGCGCGGTTGAACGCGTTGTCCTCAAGCGGCATGAAGCTGATATCCGCCCCGCCCAGCTCGCGCATATAGCCTGCATAATCCACCATCGCGGGCTCAAAGCTCTTATGCGGCGTTTCCAGCGCGTTAAAAAACGCTTCATCGAATACCACGCGGAAGCGCAGCCGATCCCCCACCGCGCGGGACACCTCGTTCAGCACCGGCATCAACGGCGCCCAGTCTTTCTGCCGGTTCAGCGCGCCGAAAAACAGCGTGAGATGCTCCATGTCCTGAAAATTGCGCACCGGCGGCAGCTCGAACACACCATTGGGAAACACCGCTACTTCCGGATTATCCGCCAGCAACGCCTCGGCCAAAGCCGGGGTGCTGGTTTGCACCGCGTGCACGCCCCGGAAGGTGAGCAGCTCGCCCAAATTCACCCCGCGCTCTTCCATGAACATCGGGTGATCGTCGAACTCACTGACGACAACATAATCCTGTTTCAGCAACGCGCGCACCCTGGCCAGACCGCTCTCACCCAGCAATAACGGCCTGTGCAAAACCGCAATGCGCGGGGCATCGCCAAGTTGCGGTTTCAGCGCCGCCTCGACCCCGAGGTTGGTATAAATCGAGCTCTCCGAACGCAAGGCGCGCAATGGCTCCACCACGCGCACATCGGAAACCCCACCCTGCGGTGCCAGCATCGTCGCCGCCAGCTCCATGCGTTGGATGTCTGTTTTGCGCGCCCGCCAGATCACCTGCAACGGGATGGACCGGTTGAGATATTCCTGCGGGTCTACGCCCAGCGCCTGCAAGGCGGGGGTGAGCAGTGCTGCGAATTGTTCCGCCTTATCCGTGGCTATGGGGCGGGGGGCGGCATCTGAGAGCGCAAGCCCGGCTTCCGCCAGCGCACGCGCCATGGTGCGTGGGGTAAACCAGCGCAGATGCGTGCGGTCGAACAGCCCCTGGTCTTCATAGTCGAAACTGCCGGTGAGCAGCCGGGCCGCGAAGCTCCAATGTTCCACATTGGGCATACACACCAGCACGGTGCCCTGGGGGGAGAGATATTTCGCGTGCTCCTTCAGCACCGCCCATGGGTCGGTAAGATGCTCGAGCACATCGCCGTAAACGATGCAGTCGATGCCGTCCGGAACCTCGAACGGCATCGGGGTATTTTCCACGTTGCCCACAAACACTTCCGAAAGGCGCTGGCGCGCATGGGCAGCGGCGGCCTCGTCCATCTCTATGCCCAGCACCCGGCAGGCGGGGTTGCGCCGCAGATAATCAGCCCCCAGCGCGCCCTGTGCGCAACCCACGTCCAGAATGGTTCTGGCGGAGAGGGGAATTTTATCAAGCAATTCAGGGTTGGCGAAATCCGGATACTGCGTATGAACAGCGTTCAAAACTTCGGTCCTCGCGGTATGGTGTCAGAAAAAAAATCCAGGATCATGGCGTGGGCCGGCCAATCCCCACATAGGTAAAACCGGCGCCGCGCAATGTCGCTGGTTCAAAAACATTACGCAAATCGGCCACCACCCTGCCGCGCATAAGCTCCTTCAGGCGGGCGGGCGCTAACGCCCGGAACTCGTTCCATTCAGTGATGAGCACCAGCGCGTCCGCTCCGGTCAAGGCCTCAACGGTGCTCTCTTTCAGCACCACGCTCTTGGGCAGCAAAGGCTTCGCGGCCTGCATCGCCTGCGGGTCAAACGCCCGCACCTCCGCGCCGCTTGAAACCAGGCCCTGGATAAGCGGTAAAGCGGGGGATTCGCGCATGTCATCCGTCTCCGGCTTGAAGGCCAGGCCCAGCACCGCCACCACCTTGCCCTGCATGTTTCCGCCACAAGCCGCCACCACGCGCGCCGCCAGCCCTTCCTTGCGGGCATCGTTCACCGCCACCACGGACTGGATAAGCTGAGAGGGCGCGCCTGCCTCTTCCGCAATGCGCATCAGCGCCAGCGTGTCCTTCGGGAAGCACGAGCCGCCAAAACCAGGGCCCGCATGGAGAAATTTGCGGCCGATCCGCCCATCCAACCCGATGCCGCGGGCAACGTCGTTCACATCCGCCCCCACCCTCTCGCATAAATCCGCCATCTCGTTGATGAAGGTGATCTTCATCGCGAGAAAACCATTGGCGGCGTATTTAATCAGCTCCGCCGTCTCCAGCCCGGTAAACACGATCGGGGTTTCGATGAGGTAAAGCGGGCGGTAAAGCCGGTGCAGCACCTCGCGCGCGCGCTCACTCTCCGCCCCCACCACCACGCGGTCTGGCCGCATAAAGTCGGGGATGGCGCTGCCCTCGCGCAGAAATTCCGGGTTGGAAGCCACTTCTATTGCCAGGTCCGGGCGCAACTCCCGCGCCATTTCCAGAATTTTCCGGCCTGTGCCCACCGGCACGGTGGATTTGGTAACAATTACAGCCGGGTGGTCCAGCGCCTTCAGCACCTGCTCCACCGCCGCAAACACATAGGTGAGGTCCGCATGGCCATCGCCACGGCGGGCGGGCGTGCCCACCGCGATGAAAATCGCCTCCGCCTCCACGATGCCTTCCTCCAGCGTGGCAGGAAAGCTTAACCGTCCGGCGGCGGTATTATCCGTCACCAGCTTGTCCAGCCCCGGCTCGTAAATGGGAATTTGGCCGCCGAGCAGGATCTCCCGCTTCGCCGGATCAGCCTCAACCACCGCCACCGATACGCCGAATTCCGCGAAACAAGCGCCAGAGACGAGCCCGACATAGCCACCGCCGATAATCGCGATCCTCACCTCAGACACTCCGCT
>JAGWIL010000213.1 GCA_028866335.1 Rhodospirillales bacterium | reverse complement strand
GCTTCCGTGAAAATCTTATCTTTTGAGACAATCTCAAACAAAAAAGACTTGCTCACTGCCTTTCTTCGTTCCCGCATGGCAATTGTCGACGAAACGAATGACGCCGAGGAGGTTCTCGACCTCGTTAAATTCTACGATTACGACGCGATTTTACTGCGGCTATCAGAAAACCGGCTGGGAGACCTTGAACTCATCCGCAAGCTGCGCCTCGCCCGCGTGCGCGCGCCGCTCATCGCTGTCGCCCGTTCCATGAGCGAAGCCATACGCCTGCGCGTGCTGCAAACCGGCGCGGACGATTTGATCGTGGACGCCCTCTCCCACGAGGAGATTTTCATGAAAGTGCAAAACCTCATCCGCCGCTCTCGTGGCTTCCATGAAAATGCGCTGCGGCTCGGCCATGTCGAAATCAACATGAACGCGAAGAAAATCTACGCGAACGGCAAGCCGGTTACGCTGACCAAGAAAGAATACCAAATCGCGGAAATTCTGGCGCTGCGTAAAGGCGTCGTTCTAAGCAAGGAGGCGATCCTCGATCATCTTTATGGCGGGCTGGACGAACCAAACCCTAAAATCATTGACGTGTTTATCTGCAAGATTCGCAAAAAACTTCAGGCGCTTGGCGTGGAAGATTTTATCGAGACCAATTGGGGCCGTGGCTATATGGCCATAGACCACCGGCAGGACAGCCAAAGCCTTGAGGCATCTCCTCGCAACCCGGCACCAGCCCCGGCCCGCATAATGGCCTGAAGCCTCTTCCCTCAAGCAGAATAGGAGGCCATAAAAAATAACATACCACAAACAGCACTTTCTGCCCTAAAGCCCGTTTGTTCCACTCCCGTCGGAGTGTGTCCGATGCATCGCACGTGCCGCGAACCTGGATAGTCCAGGTACAGTAACGACGAGACGCATCCTGGTAGAATCGGCTTCCCCTGAAGCCGGGATCAATTGGGAGAGTTTTGATGTTGCTGCTCGAGCGGTTCATAACGATGCGAAGTCCTCAGACAAACATCTGAAACAAGCCACCGCTTGAGGAAGCGCGCCCCGCGCGTGTCTTAAATTTCCTTCCTTTCCAAGTTCATGGCGGGCTAGACTCTGCCTGCCTCCGTTTGCCGGGGACTATTATAATGAGCCTGATCGAAAACCGCGCGGCTGTGGGCCCGCTGCACCGTCACATCTCGCTGCGCGCCGAGGGAAAAACGCTCCCCAGCGTGATTGAAATGGTAAAAACCCTCCGCCCGGAGGAGCCGCTGCATTGCGTGCGCCCCGGCGTCATCAGCAACACCGCCAGTGCCTTCTGCACCGCCTTCAATGGCGATGTGCTCTACGCCGTGAAGTGCAACCCGGAACCTGCCGTGCTGCGCGCCGTGTGGGATGGCGGGGTGCGCCATTTCGATTGCGCTTCCATCTCCGAGGTCCAGCTTGTCCGCCGCCTGTTCCCCGGCGCTGAGATCCATTTCATGCACCCAGTAAAAGCCCGCTCCGCCATCCGCGAAGCCTGGATGCAACATAATGTGCGCGATTTCGTGCTCGACGCTGAAAGCGAGCTTACCAAAATAATGCAGGAGCTGAGCAAGCCGGAAGCCGCCAAGCTGGGCACCAAGCCCGGCCTGTTCATCCGTCTGGCCCTGCCGGAAACCGGTGCCGCAATCAATCTCTCCAAAAAATTCGGCGCCGAGCCGGAGGCTGCCATCGCCCTGTTGCGGGCCGCGCGCCCGCTGGCGGCCAAGCTCGGCCTCGCCTTTCATGTTGGCTCCCAATGCCTGGACCCGCAGGCCTGGCGCGATGCCATGCAGCTCGCAGGCGAGGTGATCCGCGCCTCTGGCGTGCAGATCGACGTGCTGGATATCGGCGGCGGCTTCCCCGTTGCATACCCAGACATGGACCCACCGCCCCTCGGCGCTTTCATGTCTGAGATCGACGCCGCCTACGACGCGTTGCAAATGCCCGGCTTGAAACTCTGGGCCGAACCCGGCCGCGCTCTGGTCGGCGGCGGCGCTTCCGTGGTGGTGCAGGTGCAAATGCGCCGCGGCAACATGCTCTATATTAACGACGGCGTTTACGGCGCCCTCGCCGATGCCGGGGCCTTGCGCTTCCGCTTCCCCTCTCGCCTGCTGCGCGCAAACGCCAGCCAGGGTGCACCGGATGCGGCTTTTGGCTTCTTCGGCCCTAGCTGCGATTCGCTGGATGTGATGAACGGCCCCTTCCTCCTGCCCGACGATGTGGCGGAAGGAGACTGGATCGAGATCGGCCAGCTCGGCGCTTACGGCACCTGCCTGCGCACGGCCTTCAACGGATTCGACCGCGCCGCCCTCGTGGAAGTTTCAGACCGCGCGATGCTGGAAACCCCCGGCTACGAGCCACCCGAAGGCTGAAGCACACCCCGGCAGGGCAATCGTAATCTGCCGGGCCCTTTCGCCTTCGCCTAAATTTTGCCACAGTTAGTGCACCATGCATTGGCACGCCTCCTGTGCCGCCCGGCAAAACCAGCCTGGCGGCGATGCTTTGCTGCTCCTCGGGCCTTCCGGCGCGGGGAAATCAGACCTGCTTTTGCGGCTGATCGATAAGGGTTTCACCCTCGTCGCCGACGATCAGGTGCTGATCGAGGATGGCATGGCCAGCCCCCCACCCGCTTTGGCTGGTTTATTGGAGGTGCGCGGGCTCGGGCTGTTTCAGCTGCCTTTCATCGCACCCGCCAGGCTCCGGCTGGTCATTACGCTCAGCGCCGAGCTGCCCGATCGCCTGCCCACTCCACGCCAACACCCGGAACTCAACCTGCCGGAAATAATGCTGGATGCCACCCAGCCCGCCGCCGCCGCGCGCGCAACCCTTGCGCTCGAGGCCGCCTGCGGGCGCATCACCCAACAAGCAGGCGCCTTCGCCGCATGAGCAATCCGCCGGACGCCCTCAGCATCGTGCTCGTCACCGGGCTTTCGGGCGCGGGCAAAAACTCCGTGCTTCGGGCGCTAGAGGATCTGGGCTTCGAAACGGTCGACAACCCCCCGCTCGACACGCTGGAAACCCTCACCACCCAGGCCCGCCGTAACCTTGCCATCGGGGTGGATGCACGCTCGCGCGGTTTCTCCGCCAATTCAGTGCTGAGCGCGATCACCAGCCTGCGCCAGCATCAGGGCCTGGAGCTCTCCCTCATCTACACCACCGCCAATGATGCGATGCTGCTCCGCCGCTATTCCGAGTCGCGCCGCCGCCACCCTCTGGCGCAAACCGGCGCCATCGCGGATGGCATCGCCCTGGAGCGTGAGCTCACCGCCCCCCTCGCCCAAGCGGCGGATTGGCTGGTGGATACCTCCACCCTGCCCTTGCCTAAGCTGCGCGGCATGGTGGAGCTGCGTTATGGCGTTACCTCCCCTGGCCTGGTTATTTCCCTGGTTTCCTTCTCCTACGCCAACGGCCTTCCGCAGGAAGCAGATCTGGTCTTCGATGCACGCTTCTTGAGGAATCCGCATTACGAACCAAATCTTTCATCCCTCTCCGGATTGGACGCTCCGGTTGGGAGCTTTATCGAACAAGGTGCTGATTTTGCGGAATACTTCAATAAAGTTCTGAATCTTCTTGAATTTTTACTGCCGAGGTTCGTGCAGGAAGGAAAAAAATATGCAACAATATGTGTCGGATGTACCGGTGGGCAACATAGATCGGTTTATATGGTTGAGAAATTAAA
>JAGWIL010000212.1 GCA_028866335.1 Rhodospirillales bacterium | reverse complement strand
CTGGCGTGGTGAGCGGCAAGCTTGGCATTATCGGCAATGGCGTGGTGGTGGACCCCAACGCGCTGCTGGCCGAAATTGGCCGCGTGGCGGCCCAAGGCCTTAAAGTGACACCGGAAACATTGCGCATCGCCGAGAACGCGACGCTGATTCTGCCGCTGCACGCCGCCTTGGACGCCGCCCGCGAGGCCGCGCGTGGCGACCGTAAAATCGGCACCACCGGGCGCGGCATCGGCCCCGCTTATGAGGATAAAGTGGCGCGCCGCGCCATTCGCATGTGCGACCTGGCGGAGCCGGAGACGCTTTCCGCCAAGCTGGACGAGTTGCTGCTACACCATAATACGCTGCTGGCGGGCCTAGGCGCCGCGACCTTCAAGAAAGAAGAGCTGCTGGCAAACCTGCTTGAACTCGCGCCGAAGCTGCTACCCTTTGCCGAGCCGGTATGGGAGCGTCTGGCCAAAGCCAAAGCCAAAGGCGAGAAGATTTTGTTCGAGGGCGCGCAGGCGGTGATGCTGGATGTCGATCACGGCACTTATCCGTTCGTGACCTCCTCCAACACTGTTGCCAGCACAGCAGGTGCAGGCAGCGGCATGGGGCCGGATGCGGCGGGGCGCGTGCTCGGCATCGCCAAGGCCTACACCACCCGCGTTGGTGCCGGGCCATTCCCGACCGAGCTGCATGACGAGATCGGCCAGTTGCTGGGCGAGCGCGGGCATGAATTTGGCACCGTTACGGGCCGCAAGCGCCGCTGTGGCTGGTTCGACGCCGCGATGGTGCGCCAGGCGGTGAAGGTGGGCGGCATCCAGGGCCTGGCATTGACCAAGCTGGACGTGCTGGATGGCTTCAAGGAGCTGAAAATCTGCACCGGCTACACGGTTAACGGCAAACATTACAAATATTTGCCTGCCGCCATGGCGGCGCAAGCGGCGGCGCAGCCGGTTTACGAGGTGATGGAAGGCTGGAGCGACAGCACCCAGGGTGCTCGTAGCTGGGCGCAGCTTCCCGCCGGGGCCATTAAATATGTGAAGCGCATAGAAGAGCTTGTGGAAGCGCCTGTGACTCTGCTTTCTACCAGCCCGGAGCGCGACGACACGATTCTGATGCAGGACCCGTTTGCAGGCTGAGCCGGAAGCCTCTGTGATGAACCCGCTGGCCTTGTTGGACAGGCTGGTGGGGCTCATTGCCCGGTTTGGGGTTTCTGAATCCTTCATCCGCTTCGGCATTGTCGGCACGCTGGGGTTTGTGTGGGACACTGGCACGGTTTACCTGCTGCGGCCGTTTGTGAATCTTTACATCGCGGGCACGTGCAGCTTTATCGTCGCGGCGACGATCAACTGGATCATCAACCGGCTCTGGACCTTCCGCCACGTGGAACATGGCGCGGCGCATGTGCAATGGGTGAAGTTTCTCGCCGCCAATGCTGTTGGCTTTGTATTTAACCGCGGCACTTTCTTTCTGCTGGTGGCGTTTTCGCCGCTGGTGGTGAAGCACCCTGTTATCGGAATCGCCGCAGGTTCCGCCGCCGGACTTATTTTTAATTACCTGCTTTCCAAGCGGTTTGTTTTCCGGTAGTTCAACTTAAAGTAATGAAACGTTAATTATTGCAACCAGGGGGCGGTTGCCTGTGGTTGAAATGCGGGCCAACGCAAAGTCTTACGCCAAAACCTGCATAAGGTCGCAACCTTACGTTGACCATATGCCGATATCGCTTGGGCCTGGCTGGGTTTTGCCGGCATTGGATGCGCTGGCCATATTGGCGCTGCCGCTATTGGGCGCAGCATTGGGGCAGGTTACGGAAAATCTGCCGCGTTATTTGCTGTTCTGGGTAATATTGGCGGGTTTTTCGCTGGGGCTTGTTGCTTCCCATGGTGGATACACAGCCAAGGGGCGGTGGCGCCAGGGTGGCATCGCCGCGGTTTCTTTTCTGGCGACCGCCGCCGCCCTGCTGGGCCTTGCGGTGCTGCTGAACCATTCTGGCATTCTGCTTAAACACTGGACGCTGCTGGACCTTACCGCCACGCCCGCATTGCTGCTTTTCACCCATGCCATTCTGCCCGCCCGTGCCGCCACCGCCGCTGCCAGCACAGGTGCCACGCTGGTGGTGTGTTATGACCGCTGCCCGCCGGACCTCGCCTTGGCGCTGGCGGAGCGAAAACTGCCTTCGCGGATTGCCGGGGTGCTGTATCTCTCAACCCTGCGGGAAACGGGCTCTTGGCCGGAATTGCACGATTCGGCTGAGCTTTTACAGAATTTCTCAACGCAGATCGTGCAGGATGTGGTGTTTGTGCATCACCCTGAGCTGGAAGCCTTTAACCAGGCACCGCAGAAAGAGCTGTTGCAGGAGCTGCTCACCTACCCGGCGCGAATCTGGCTGGCCTTCGACCTTTCCGCCAATCTGCCAGAGATGCTGCGGGCCCGCACTGGTGGCTGTAAACTGGTGCCGGTGATAACGGATGAGCTTGTCACCTCCAGCCATGTGGTGAAGCGGGGGTTTGATATCGTGGTGGCCGCGCTGCTGCTGGTGCTGTGTGCGCCGTTGCTGGCGGTGCTGGCAATGCTGGTTCGGGTTTCCGGCCCTGGCCCGGTGGTATTCCGGCAAAGCCGCGTTGGCGCGCAAGGTCGGCCGTTCACGGTGCTGAAATTTCGCACCATGCGCCATGAACCGGCATTGGCCTTTACCCAGGCCCGGCCAGGAGATTTGCGCACAACCAGAATTGGCCGCTTGCTGCGCCGCACCTCGTTTGATGAGCTGTTGCAGCTTGTGAATGTGATACGCGGCGAGATGTCTCTTGTTGGCCCGCGCCCGCACGCACCGGAAACCACGGTGGAAGGGATCAGCTTTGAGAACGCGCTGAAGCTGTACCGGCTGCGCCACCGGGTGAAGCCCGGCATTACCGGCCTGGCGCAAGTGCGCGGGCAGCGGGGCGAAACCCGCAACCTGCCTGCCCTGGAGCACCGGCTGGCAAGCGACCTTGAATATATTCAGAACTGGTCTGTAGGGCTGGATATCGCGATTCTGCTCCGCACCTTGCCGGTGCCTTTTGGCCAGACCAATGCCTGCTGAGGCACCGCGCCTGCTGGCGGGGCAACGGCCCGCTTTGGGGGCTTATGGCGCGGATATCGTCATTCTGTGTTTAGGGCGGCTGGAGGAAACCAAATCTGCCATTGCCTCGGCTTTGGCGCAGAGAGGCGGGCAGTTTCACGTCTCGGTGCTGGATCAAGGCTCTGAACCAGAGATGCTTCGCGAACTCGCCACGTACTTTGGCAAGGCGCGGGGTTTCGCACTTTATGCCGTGGCGGAAAACCGGGGTGTGGCGGGCGGGCGCAATGCCCTGGCGGCGCTGGGGCATGGGCGGATTATCGTGGGGCTGGATAACGATGCCCGCTTTGCCGACGACTATGTTGTGGCGGTGGCGCTGCGGCGGTTTGAAAAAGCACCGGAGCTTGGCGCCATCGGGTTTGGCATTCTGGCGGCGGACGGGCAGGGGCCGGATTTGACAAGCTGGGGCTACCCCAAGGCGCTGCTGCCGCGCCACCGGGGGCGGTTTGCCGCCACCACTTTCGTGGGGGCAGGCCACGCCATCCGCCGTGCCGCGTGGCAGGCGGTGGGCGGGTATGACGAGAGTTTCTTCTTCACCTGGGAGGAATATGATTTCTGCCTCGCCGCCATCGCGCGCGGGTGGCGGG
>JAGWIL010000211.1 GCA_028866335.1 Rhodospirillales bacterium | reverse complement strand
CATGCTCTGGCAGCGGGTAGAAGCGTTCGAAAAACGCCATCTCCTCACCCAGTACGGCTGCAATGTCCGCGCGCGACCAGACATAAAACTTGCCTTCCTCGCCTTCGGAATCCGCATCCTCCGAGGCGGCAAACGCACCTTCCGCGCTCGTGTCGCGGGTCAGCCATTCCACGGTTTCCCGTGCCCGTGCCGCATAAAGCGGGCTGGGCCTGTCCGCCTGGGCGAAGGCCAGCATCTCCAGGATCAAAGCGTTATCATAGAGCATTTTTTCGAAATGCGGCACCAGCCAGGCATCATCCGTGGCGTAACGCGCATAGCCGCCGCCCAGATGGTCATAAATCCCGCCCTGGCTCATCCGTTCCAGCAGCAGATGCACGGCATCGGCACAGGCTTTCTCGCCGCTGCGAAAATATTCATCCCAGAGGAAACGGAACACCGGGATGTTGGGAAATTTCGGCGCGCCGGAAAGCCCGCCTCTTTCCCAATCGATGCTCCGCAAAAACGCTGTGCGCGCGGCGTCAAGCAGTTCCGGCCCTGGCGGGTCGCCGGGTTTGGCGGCGGCGGCCTTGGCCAAAGCGTTTTTAATTGTTTCAACCGAGCGGCCAATGCGGCCCTGCTCGTCCCTCCAGGCGTCTGACAAGGCTACCAGCACCTGGGAAAAACTGGGCCGGCCGAAGCCCGGCTTGGGAGGGAAATAAGTGCCGCCCCAGAAAGGAGCACCATCCGGCGTCAGCACCATCGTAAGCGGCCAGCCGCCTTGCTGGCCCATGGCGTGCAAAGCGGTCATGTAGGTCTGGTCGATATCCGGGCGCTCTTCGCGGTCCACTTTTATCGAGACGAACCGCGCATTCATCAGCGCCGCCACCTCCTCGCTCTCGAAGCTTTCATGCGCCATCACGTGGCACCAATGGCAGGCGGCATAGCCGATGGAGAGCAGCACCGGCACATTGCGCGATTTAGCCTCGGCAAAGGCTTCCTCGCCCCACATATGCCAATGCACCGGGTTATCCTGGTGCTGGAGAAGATAGGGGGAGGACGAATCCCTCAAGCGGTTCTGCATTTTGTCGGCTCCTGATTACGCGTTAGATAGGCGCGAACGATCAGGAGTAACAGCTTTGGGTGAAAGATCGGCCGGAGACCCGGCACCGTATTACGAAACGCATGTTTTTGTGTGCAACAACCGCAGGCCGGAAGGCCACCCGCGCGGCGACTGCGCCAGCAAGGGCTCGGAGAAAATCCGCGATTACATGAAAGTGCGGGTGAAGGAGCTGGGCTTACAGAATATCCGCGTCAACCAGTCCGGCTGTTTGGACCGTTGCGAGCTTGGCCCCTGCGCGGTGCTCTACCCGGAAGGTGTGTGGTACCGGCTGGATAGTTTTAAAGCCGTGGATGAGGTGATTGAAAAGCATTTGATCCGCCATGGCCGCGCGGAAGATTTAATGCTGCCCTGAATGAAAAAGGGCGGTCCCGAAGGACCGCCCTGATTTTTAGTATTCTTCATCAGCGACGTAAGAGCCGATGCGCTGAACAAGGTCCGGCTTGGATTTAGCCAGGATAATCCCGTAGACAACCGCAATAACCAGCAGCCCCAGCGACAATGCCGGGTAGAGGTTGAACGGATAAGGTTGGCCGGGTTCCACCAGGCCCCAGAGCGGGAAGCCCATGGCCACCGTACCCACCACCGGCACGATGAGATGTGTAAAGATATTAAAATCTTCCCGGTGGTAACGCAGCATATAAACCGGCAGCGCCAGATTGGTGAGCAGGTAGGTCACGATCACGGGAATCGTGCCGAGCGTGCCGGTATCACCGAACAAGGTCACCGGGTCGATTTTGTCGACCGTGCCGAACACCAACACGATGAGCAATGCCACCACGATATATGTCCACATCGCGGTATGCGGCGTGCGGTGCTGCGGATGGATTTTGCCGAAGAATGGCGGCAACAGGCCCTCGCGCGCAGAGGAGAACAAAATGCGTGCCTGGGCGTTGGTGAGGCCGATGAGCGAGGAGAAAATACTGGTGACACCGGCGATATAAGCGACAATCAAAAGCCCGGCAGCGGAAGCCTTGAAAGCATCCACATAAGGCAGCGACGAGGCGATGAGAGACTTCGCGTCGTTATGGAAGGCGGTTTCCGTCGCGAAGGCCAGGAACATGTATAAAATGCCAATGGAGACCGTGCCGGTGATGAGCGCGCGCGGCACGTTGCGGCGGGGGTTTGTGGTTTCCTCCGCCAGCATGGCCGAGTTCTCCCAGCCGATGAACAGGTAAATCGCCAGCGGGAAGCCCAGCCCGATGCCTTTCCAACCGCCGGTGACGGAGGAGATGAGGAACGGTGCGGCGGAGATGGAATGGCGGTTTACCACCAGCATGATGACCGCGCCGATGAGCAGCAGCACCAGCTCGAAATAAAAGAAGATCGCCGCCCAGGTGGTGGAAAGCGAAATGCCACGGGAGACCAGCAGGCCAACAATGGCCGTGGCGATGATGCTGAGCACCTGCCAGGGAATGTTGACGCCAAGGAAGACTTGCAGCGTTTGCGCCGCCCAGCCGCCGGAGATGACCACCACCGAGGACGCCGCGATGCAATACCCCACCACCACGAAGATGGAGGCCGCCGCACCCGCCCATGGCCCGAAGGACATGCCGATGAAAGTGACGAAAGACCCCGCACTTGGGCGGTATTTGGAAAACTGCGCCAGCGTGTTGGTGAGGAACAGGATAACCACCATGGCGACCAGGATGGTTAAGGGTGCGCCGACGCCGGCACCTGAGGCGATGAGACCGAAGCCAAAGAAAAAGCTCATCGCCGGGGCGATGTTGGCGAGAGTGGAGGCAATGATCTGCGAAAGACCCAGGCTGTCGCGCCGCAGCCTTTCACCCGAACTGGGAAGTGTGCTCACTGTTATTTTCCTGTCGTTTCTGGTTTTTGCCGTTATCCGACGGAATGAGGCTCTGCCCTTTGCGGCCATTCGTCAATACGGATTAAATTCCTGCCATTATTTCGTCCATCGGGAAATTTCGATCTCACTTGCCGCCGGGCGGGGCGGCAACGGCTTTGCCCCGCCTTGCGCGCGCCAGCGTTGCAGGCGCCAGACATAGGCCAGAACCTCGGCGCAGGCCCGGTAAAGGGCGGCTGGCACGTGGTCGTCTGGTTCCACATAACGATAAATGGCGCGGGCGAGCGGCGGAGATTGCACAACAGGAATGCCGTGGGCGCGGGCGCGGGTGATAATTTCCTCGGCTAGCAGGCCAACGCCCTTGGCCAGCAATAACGGGGCTCTGTCTCCCCCACGGCGGTAGCGTATGGCGCAGGCATAATGCGTGGGGTTGGTAACGATGACCGAGGCCTCCGGGATGCGTTGCATCTGCCGGGCGCGGGCGAGCTTGCGCGAAAGCGCGCGCTGGCGGGATTTAACATGCGGATTGCCCGCCGCGTCTTTCATTTCCTCGCGGATTTCAGCGTCTGACATGCGCAGTTTTTGCCGGTGCAGCCAGATTTGTAAGGTGAGGTCGCCCACCGCCAGCAGCACCAGCACAACGCAGATGGTGGTGAGTGTTTTGAACGCGATGCCAAGCAGAGCGCCGGGCACAGGAAAAGGCAGCATTGCCAGAGACGCGAATTGCGCCCGGCTGAGGAAAATGACGATAAAGCCCGCCCCGCCGATGACCAGGAATTTGAGGATGGATTTGCCGTGC
>JAGWIL010000210.1 GCA_028866335.1 Rhodospirillales bacterium | reverse complement strand
CCAAAAAATCGAAACGGATACTGCGCCGCAGCCACCTTGATCTTCACGCGCGCGTCGTCCTCCCAGAATCCCTTCACTTCATGCATCTCGATCTCGCCATCGCGCAGCATCACGATGAAGTCGGGCGTGTAGAACGTGTTGTCGGCCAGGCGCAGCTTCACACCCTCGAATACGAACCACGCCACTTCGCCCCTGCGCTCGCGCAGCTTCAGATGCTCGGCGTAGGCGGCCTCGGTCTTGTTCATGCCGCCGACGACTTTCGGCACGCCGCGCGCCCTTGTTGCTCCCCATTTGTTCATGCCTTCCTCGCCATCTGAGTCCGCAGAATCCCCTCGGCGTGCGCCAGCCTCAGCTCGACACGCGGAAGGCCACAGTTCACTCGGCCGTCAATACGGTCGTGGCAGTTGCTGCACGCCCACGCGCCGAACACGTCGTCGTCAGGCTTGAGTCCCGTCCCGCAGTAGCCAGCGAGGCGGTAGTGGGCCAGCACGGTCGTCTCGCCGCCGCCGTTGCATCCGGGCAAACGGACTTGGCACGGCTGGCCGCGTGCGGCTTTGCGTAGCTTGGTCATGCGGCGAACCTATCGCGCTGGTAGTGCATTGGATCAGGATCAGGCACGTCGATGCCGTTCTCGGCCGCGCGCTGCTGAATGAAGGCGTACATGTCGAGCGCCTGAAGCGTGCTGATCTCGTCGCGCTCTCCCTGTTCGTTCCGGGTCGTGGTGCGCTTTGGTCTCGGCTTCATCAGCGCAGTGCGCTTCGTCCAGCCCCAGTACTCGCCGCAGAAGAACTCGTGCAGGTCTTGCTTGTCCTGCTCGCCGCGCAAGCCGGTGGCAGCCATGATCGCCTTGTAGGCCACGCCAAACAGGGCGCCGCGCTGGCTGTCGGATCGCGTCCGCTTCTGCGGTTCAACCTCGACAGTGAAGGCCTTGTCGATCGGCAGGCGGTCGAGGAAGGCGTGCGCGTTGGCCAGCACCTGGGCGCGTTCCGGGCCGTTGGCGTTGAGTTGGTAGATTTGGCGGGTCATTTCCTCCTCCACTTCGCCGACTGAATCCCCTGGCCGTCGCGCGACTTGAGCTTGGCTACCTCACCGTGCGCATGCATCGCCCTGAGCGCAGACGCGACGCCGATCCACGACTCGTGGCCGATGAGGTTCGTGATCTGGTTTGTGGTCAGCGTCTGGTCGCCTAGCACCCCGAGGATCTTCCAGTGCGTGTCGTTGCGGGGCTTGGACTTGGTTGCCGATGGATGGCGACAGTCGCGTGCGGGCGCGATCTGGGCATTCATGCCTTGAATCCTCGGTTATTGCTGTGCGACCGCTCAGGCTCAGGTGCTGCCGGCAGTTCGCCAATCCAGTCCTGCATGCGCATCTCGCTGAAGGTGTTTTGCAGGTAGATCGTGCTGCCGGTGCGGATGTTGCGACCCTTCGACGGGATGACCTCGACCACGCCTTTCAGATGCGTGTTTTTGTCGTGATAGTCCTCGCGGTGAAGGAACAGGATCACGTCCGCTTTCTGCTCGAGCTCGCCGGACTCGCGCAGGTCGGTCATGGTTGGGCGCTTACCGGCGACGGCCGAGCTGCGGTTCAGCTGCGCGAGCAGGATCACCGGGCAGCGCAGTTCTTTGGCCAGCGTCTTGCCGCCCTGGGCGATCAGGCCGTATTCGAACCGCGCCTGTTTCGGATCAATCGCCATGTCGTGCATGTGATCCACCACGATCAGGCGCAGTGGCTTCTGCATGTGAGCGCGGCGGGCGCGGGCCATCAGCTGATTGATAGAGATGGCTGGCGTTTCGTCGATCAGCAGCGGCGATTCGATGATGCGCTGCGTCGCGTCGGTCAACCGGCCCCAGTAAAACTCGGCGTCCATATCCTTGTCGTTCGGGCTTTCTACCCAGTCGTGCGGGATTTCACCGACGCATGCCACCGCGCGGCCCATGCACTCGTCGGCGCCCATCTCGACCGAGAAGAATGCGGTATTGCTTCCGCGCAGGGCGCTGAACACTGCCGTCTGCAGCCCGAAGATGGATTTGCCCATGCTCGGCCGTGCGCCCACCACGTACAGCACACCGTCGCGCAAGCCCTTCGTGCAGTCGTTTAAGTCTTTCCACGGCCAGGGCTGCCCCAGCAACGCCGGGCCGCGCTGGTAGCGTTCCATCAGCTCGGTCTGCATCCTCCGCATGCCGACCTTTGCAGGCTCAAGACCGCCGCGCAGCTTGCTGGCCTGCATCTGGGCCAGGTCGTGCGCTGCCATGGCGATGATCTGCTGCGAATCGCTACCGCGCGAGTAAGCCGCCTCAGTGAGCTTGGTGCTGGTGTCGATCACTGACCGCAGGCGGGATTTCTCCACCACGATCTCGGCGTGCGCCACGACGTTTGCGGCGCTGGCCGTGCTGTCCGTCAGCTCGATCAGGTAGGCGGGGTTCACCCATTCCGCCAGGCCGTTGGCGTCAAACCAGTCCCCCAGCGTCACCGGGTCAACCGGCGCGCCTCGGCCGATCAAGCCGGTGATGGCGCGGTAGATCAGACGGTGATCCTTGCGGTAGAAGTCCGCTTCCTTGAGCCAGTCGGAAACCTTCGCCAGCGACTCAGGCACCAGCATCAGCATGCCCAGCACAGCCTCCTCGGCGATGATGTCGTGAGGCGGGATGCGCAGCTCGGACAGCCCGGCCGGCGCGCGTTCGGCGAGTTGGGCGTTCATGCGGCTTCACCAAGTGAGCGCTGCAGCTGAAGTCCCGCTGTCGTGAGCACATATCCGCCATTGTCGCTAGGGCGCCACAGACTGCCCCACGCGCCGTCAACTGCATTGCGGAAAACCTGCCGCCACTCAAGATAACGCTTCGTTGACGCGCCATACTTGCGCTTGAACCAAGCCCATTCCAGTGCGACAAACTCATCTGGCAAACCGGCCAGTTCGGCGGATTTGAATACCGGGTCGGTTTCCGGGATGGCCATCTCGCCGTCTGAAAGCGATCTGATCCAGTCGGCGAATGTGAGTTCAGCGCGCTTTTTCCTTTTCGGTTTTTCCGCCCCCGGAATATCGGCCGCATGCAATGCGGGCGCCTGCTCTTGATCTTGTTGGCATGTGGCGTGTGGTAAAGCTTCACCAGACTGGGTATGCCGCTGGGTATCCCGT
Organism: Rhodospirillales bacterium; assembly: GCA_028866335.1. Next base: position 569 of record JAGWIL010000210.1, on the reverse strand, counting down.
TGGGATGCCGACGGGTTACCCACTGGGTTACCCACTGGGTTCTTTGTGGGTTTGTTTTTCGCACCGTTTGTGCGGGCTGTTTCGATGCGCTTTTGCGCCTTGGCGATCTCAGCATCTGCCCGTCCGTTGCGGCGCAGACCGTCCTGGCCTACCGGGAAGAACCTGGCGGCGACCTTGCGCACAGACGCCTTGTCACTGGCCGAAACTGCACTCACGATCACGAACAGTTCGGACTCGTCCGCAGGCAGCGGCGTTTCCTCGGCGTAATAGGCCATCAGGAGCCGCAGATACGCGCCATGTTCGAGCAGCGTTAGGCGCGTGGTGTCGCGCAGGTAGTCGCCTGGATAGAGTTCAAAGTAGTTCACGCGCGAAACCCCCTCTGCGTTCCTGGGGCGATCCCCATCTTCTGTTCCATGTATCGAATCTGGTTTTCCGACCGGCGACCGATCTGTTTCGCCAAGTGACGCCACCACTTATTCGCAGCGTTTTTGTCGCCAGCATCTGCAGCTGCCTGCATCCGGATACGCAGGGCGGCGATTCGCCGTTCGTGGAACCTGTCAGCGTGGGTC
>JAGWIL010000209.1 GCA_028866335.1 Rhodospirillales bacterium | reverse complement strand
CCCCCCCGACCGCTCGCTGACCGGGCTGGACTTACTTTGCGAGCTGTTCGATCGCGTACTGCACCGGGTATGGCGCGACGCGGCGATCGGCTGCTGTCTCAGGCGCGAGGTAGTAGCGCAGCAGGCGTGCAGAGATGCCGATGCGCTGGGCTACCGCCTGCTGCGACAGCCCGGACTCAGCGAGCAGCGCCCGGAGATAGTCCGGGTGCGGGTCGTGGCGGGAAGCGTCGGGCTTGGTCATTGTGGCGACCCTTGGTCAATACTCGCCTTGTCCAGCAGGCGATCCACTGCACCAAGCTGCGCAAATGCGGCCGTCATAGCAGTATTGGCGTGACCCATGTTGTCGCACGGGATACCTATGCTGGTGAGTGCGTCACGCTTGCCCTGCATGGCCTTGGTTGCCGCCGCGTAGACGGAGCGGGCACCGTGTGTGCTGATGGCGTCGGCAATCTGGACGGTGATATCCGTCATGGCTCAGCCGTCCATCTTGGTTTTGGTGGCCTTGGCCCAGCCCTTGACCCAGCGCATGCCATACGACTGGCTACGTGCATTGAGCTTGGCAAACGCCTCGTCACTGATCGTCCAGTCTTTGCTCGGAGCATGGTAGACGCCACCGACCGCCTTGAGGTCGTCGCGGATGTCGTAAGCGTTGGCGATGTTGTAGCTCATGTCGATCTCCTGGTTGCGCCTCGCCTGGAGTGGCTGGCATGGGCATAGATTAGGCACATTGTTCCGCTGTGTCAAGCACTTTTTGAAAATAATCGAAACGACGTAGTTCACTTATTCACCACCCGCCGCGTGCGGGGCAACTTGCACGCGGAGGCGCAATGAACCACACCGACGTCGTCAACATCCTGATCGCCGTGGGCGTCATGTGGCTAGGCGGCATAGGCGGCCTGATCCAGTGGCTGTCGCGCCACAGCTCACGCCTGACGACCACCGAGGCCAACACGGCCAACAACACCAAGCAGATCGACGCCAACTTGGCGCGGTCTGATGCGCAGTATTCGCAGATCACGGCGATGTTGACGCGGATCGAAGACAAGCTGGATCGCAAGGTGGATCGCTGATGCCACGCATCACCGCCGAAGCGGCAGGCAGCCAGAACGTCTGCGCCCTGCTGGACTGCATCGCGGCATCGGAGATTGGCGCCGAGCTTCTGGCGGCAAGTGACGACGGCTACAACGTGCTGGTCGGCTCGACAGCCAGCGCCCCGCTGCTGTTCGACAGCTACGCCTCACACCCGAACGTCTACAACCCGCGCTATCGCAGCACTGCAGCAGGCCGCTACCAGCTGCTGAGCCGGTACTTCGCCGCCTATGAGTCGCTGCTGCGCCTGCCGGACTTCGGGCCGGTGAGTCAGGACAAGATCGCTATCCAGCAGATCCGCGAGAGTCGCGCGTTCGATCTGATCGTTGCCGGTCAGTTCGCGCCGGCTATCGCTGCGATTGCTCACATCTGGGCCAGCCTGCCGGGCGCGGGTTACGGCCAGCACGAAAACCAGCTTTCCAGCCTGCAGGCGGCCTATCTGGCGGCTGGTGGGCAGCTTGCCGATTGCGAGGCGCAGCCATGAGCCTGACCGGACTGGGTGAAGTCGCGAACTTCGCCACCAACATCGTCAACAAGTTTTTCCCCGACAAGAGCCAGCAGGAAAAGGACGCGCTGGCGCTGGAAATCCAGCAGATGTCGCTCGCATCGCAAGAGCGCATCGCGCAGATGGACACGAACAAGGCCGAGGCGTCGAACACCTCGATCTTCGTCGCCGGCTGGCGCCCGTTCGTGGGCTGGGTGTGCGGCTCCGCGTTCGCCTGGACGTTCATCTTCGCCCCGATGGTGTCCTACGGCGCTGCACTGGCCGGTCACGCCGTCGCGCTGCCCGCACTGGACCTGTCGCAGCTGTCGCCGGTGCTGATGGGGATGCTGGGCCTATCCATCTCGCGCACGGTCGAGAAGGTCAACGGGATCAAGGCGGGCCACTGACATGCGCGCCTTCCTGACCATCATCGCCCTGATCATCGCCCTGATCGTCGCAGTGATCGCATGGCTGGCGTGGGAAATCCGCTCCGACCGCAAATATCTGAGCAAGTACCGCGAGCCGACGATCCGGCGCAATCGCGACCGCATGCCGCCGATGGATTGATCGGCCAACAACGAGGAAAACCCCATGAACATTATCGCAGCCATCGAAGCGTGGTGGGACGAGCACGTCTCACACGTCGGCAAGAGCAGCGCCGCTCAGCTGGTCGGCGACCTGGAAGCAGCCAAGGGCAAGCTGCTGGCCGCCGTAGGGGCTGCGCCACCCGCCCCGCCTGCCATCCCTGTCCAGATCATCACGCCGCCCAAGGCTGACCCAACCGCACCTGAGTAACACGCGCAGGCGCATCTACCCATGAGGCGATGCAGATGGATAGCAAACAAGTGGCGCCTACTGCCAAGCGCAAGCCCCCTGCCGCTGGTATGGGCCGAAAGAAAGGAAGCCAAAACAAGTTCACCAAGGATGTTAAGGAGATGATCCTGGTTGCGCTCGGAAACGCTGGTGGAGCGGACTACTTGCTCACTCAGGCGCATGAAAACCCGACAGCCTTTATGACACTTGTGGGCAAGGTGTTGCCGCTGACAGTAGCTGGCGACCCGAATGCGCCACTGGCAATTCATGTGATCGAGCGGCGAATCATCAAGCCGTGACTTCCCTGCAGATTGACACCGCGCAGGTGTTTGAGCCGCTTATCGCGCCGTCTCGCTACAAAGCAGCCTATGGTGGCCGAGGATCGGGGAAATCTCATTTCTTCGCGGGCAAGATGCTAGAGGACAGCATTGCCCATCCGGGCGAGTCAGCTGGCGAGGGCTTGCGATCCATCTGCATCCGTGAGGTGCAAAAGGATCTTGCCCAGTCATCGAAGGCGATCATCGAGGCAAAGCTGCGCGACTTTCGCCTAGGCGAGCCGCAAGGGTTCAAGGTCTACCGCGACCTGATCGAGACGCCTGGCGATGGTCTGATCATCTTCAAGGGTATGCGTGATTACACCGCGGACTCAATCAAGTCGCTTGAGGATTTCAAGCGCGCATGGTGGGAGGAGGCTCACACGGCCACCGCTCGGTCACTGAACCTGCTACGGCCGACCATTCGCGCCACAGGTTCTGAGCTTTGGTTCAGCTGGAATCCGTCCCGCAAGATCGACCCAGTCGATGTGATGTTTCGCGGCGAGGAAAAGCCCACGGGTTCATCCATTGCCGCCGCAAGTTGGCGTGATAACCCTTGGTTCACCGCCGAGCTTGAGCAAGAGCGACAGGACTGCATTCGCATGCAGCCCGATCAATACGATCACATCTGGGAAGGCGGTTACGTCAGCGTTGCGTCAGGCGCGTATTTCGCCAAGCAGCTGGCCGAGTGCCAGGTACAGAGACGCATAGGCAGGGTCTCGCGCGATCCGCTGATGACGCTGCGTGCGTATTGGGACATCGGTGGAACAGGTCTCAAGGCCGATGCCTGCGCCATCTGGATCGTCCAGTTTCTCGGGAAGGAAATCCGCGTGCTGGACTATTACGAGCGCGTAGGCCAAGAGCTTTCGGAGCATGTTCGGTGGCTTCGTTCGTCGGGGTATGAAAAGGCGCTTTTGAAGCTGCCTCACGACGGCGCAAACCACGACAAGGTCTATCGCGTCAGCTACGAGAGCGAACTTCGGCTTGCCGGGTTTGACGTTCAGGT
>JAGWIL010000208.1 GCA_028866335.1 Rhodospirillales bacterium | reverse complement strand
AACCCCGCGCAAGGTGCCGCCCAGTGCGCCGGATTTGCCGCCGCCCTGGCCAGCCTGCAAGCGCCGGAGGGCACGCCGTCACAGGCAGCCGCAAAAGCGATTCTCAGCCTCGCCGCAGGGTAAAAATTATCAGCCGCGCCTGGCGCGCAGTTTGCCGAAATGGTACGCAAGATAAAGCCCTGAGAGCAAAAAGCCGAGGGCAAAACAGAGAAACAGCGAATTATACAGCGGCGGCAAGGATGAAAACAACACGAGGCGCGGCAAAATTGCCAACCCGATGAACAAATTTGCCCAGCCCCAAACCATATTCACAAGCGGCGATGAAAGCCCAACCCCGCGCGGCCTGGCGAAAGGCGTGGGAAACGCTTCGCCGCGCAGCCCTGCGGCCAGATGCGGAATGGAATTACAAACCAACACACCCGAAAAAAAGCTGAGCAGGAACAGCATAACCGCCTCCTCTTGAAACGATGCTCCGTAACCGCGCGCTATTTTGGCCTGGCCAATGCCGCCTCCATCGCCGCAACGGCGGAGAGGTTAATAATGCCGCGTGCCGTTGTGCTCGGCACGGCAATATGCAGCGGCTTCTCCAGCCCCATCAGCATCGGCCCCACCGTCACCGCCTCGCCCGTGGCCTTCACCAGATTATAGGCGATATTGGCCGAATCAATATTCGGGAAAATTAGCAAATTCGCCGTCCCGTTCAGCGTTGAATCTGGCAATGCCTGCCCGCGTATCCGTTCGGCCAGCGCCGCGTCCGCATGCATTTCGCCGTCCACCTCCAGGTTCGGATTCATCTCCCGGATCAGCCCCAAAGCCTTTCGCATCTTCCTGGCCGATGGCGAGTTGGAGGCACCGAAATTAGAGTGCGAAAGCAACGCCACTTTCGGGCTCAGCCCGAAACGCTTCACCGCTTCCGCCGCCATCAGCGTCATCTCGGCAATTTCCTCGCAAGTCGGCTCAACATTCACATGCGTGTCGCAAAAGAACAGCGGCCCAGCCTGCAAAATCAGCGCCGTCAACGCAAAAACCCTACCCGAGGCCGAGCTGCGCGGGACGATCGGCAAAGCGTATTGAAACTGCCGCCACCAATCGCCGGTTCCGCCGCAAACCGCGGCATCGGCCTCGCCTTGCTGCAACATCATCGCCGCCGTAATTGTTGGGCGCTTGCGCACATGGCGTGCCGCCGCATCTGGCGGGGTGCCGCGTCGGCTCACACGCTTGGAATACGCTGCCAGCAAGCGCTCATACAAAGCAGGGTCACGGTCGAGGTCGATAATCTGCACATCCGCCCCCGGCTTCAGCCGCAGACCGAGAGATTGAATCTTCCCGCTAATAACATCGGTGTTGCCGAGCAAAATCGGCTTGGCCATGCCATCATCCACCACGCTTTGCACCGCGCGCAATGTGCGTTCGTCCTCGCCCTCGGCATAAACAATGCGCGGCTTGGCCTTGCGCGCCGCTTCAATCACCGGGCGCAGCAACTGGCCAGAGCGGTAAACAAAACGCTCCAGCTCATGCATGTAGGTTTCAAAATCCTCAATCGGCTTGCGTGCCACGTTTTCATCCATGGCCGCCTTCGCCACGGCCGGGGCAACATGCAAAATCAACCGCGGGTCGAACGGTTTCGGAATGATGTATTCCGGCCCGAACACCGGGGCCTGCCCACCATAAGCGGCGGCCACGGTGTCGGATGCCTCAACCTGAGCGAGGTTGGCGATAGCGCGGGTTGCCGCCAGCTTCATCCCCTCAGTGATCGCGGTTGCCCGCACATCCAAGGCACCGCGAAAGATGAACGGAAAGCAGAGCACGTTGTTCACCTGGTTCGGCATGTCAGAACGGCCGGTCGCCATAATCGCATCCGGGCGCACGCGCTTCACAATCTCGGGCATAATTTCGGGTTCAGGATTCGCCAGCGCCAAAATCAGCGGGTTCGGGGCAAATAAAGACAGCCATTCTTCCTTCAGCACGCGCGGCGCGGAAAGGCCGAGGAAAATATCAACGCCGGACAGCACTTCGGACAGGCTCCGCGCACTCGTCTCGCGCGCCACCTCAAGCAGCGTCGGGTCCAGATTCGGCCGGCCCTTATACACCACGCCGTCTTTGTCGGTCAGGGTGATGTTCTCAGCCTTCGCCCCCAACGCCTTCAGAATATTCACACAGGAAAGTGCCGCCGCGCCTGCGCCGGAGGTGACGATTTTCACGTCCTCGATTTTCTTCTTCTGTACAATCAGCGCGTTCAGCACTGCCGCCCCAACAATAATAGCGGTGCCGTGCTGGTCGTCATGGAACACTGGAATTTTCATCTGCGCGCGCAGGGTCTGCTCAATCTTGAAGCATTCCGGCGCTTTGATATCTTCCAGGTTAATGCCGCCGAAGCTCGGCTCAAGCCGTGCCACGGTTTCTATGAACTTGTCCGGGTCCTGCTCGTTAATCTCAATGTCGAAGGAATCGATCCCAGCGAATTTCTTGAACAGAACCGCCTTGCCCTCCATCACCGGCTTACCGGCAAGTGCGCCGATATTGCCAAGCCCCAGCACCGCCGTGCCGTTGGTAATAACGGCGACAAGATTGGCGCGGGAGGTCAGGTCGAAGGATAAATCCGGGTCTTCCTTAATCGCGTCGCAGGCGGCGGCCACACCTGGCGAATAGGCCAGCGAAAGGTCACGGGAGGTTTCCATGCGCTTGGTCGCAACGATGGCCAGTTTTCCAGGCCGGGGGAAGCGGTGGTATTCCAGCGCTGCCTTGCGTAAATCGTCATCCATGCCCAATTCCCTCCCGTTAAGGCTTGAATGTTTCATGGCGCAAGCCAAGCGGGAGGGCAACACGCCCTGCCATGAGTTTTCCGAAGGCCAGTGGTTACAGGAGATTGGTGCGGTCGAGAAGACTCGAACTTCCAAGGGGTTTCCCCCACAAGCACCTCAAGCTTGCGCGTCTACCATTTCGCCACGACCGCATCGAGGCTGGGAGCCTATAGACTATGATTTCAGAGCCTGCAACATGTGCACAAATGATACAAAACGCGCCAGATTGGGAGATTTCAGAGGGCCTGACAGGCTATGATTTCGCCATCACCAGAATGCAAAATCGCGCCGCGGCCATTCGTGAAGGCAGCGCGGCAGAACTTGTCTGGTTGGTCCAGCACCCGCCTTTATACACTGAAGGCACCTCGGCCAAGCCAGAGGATTTGCAGGATGCAACGCGCTTTCCCACCTTCAAGGCCGGGCGCGGCGGGCAATGGACGTATCACGGCCCCGGCCAGCGCGTGGCCTATGTTATGCTAGACCTCACCCAGCCCCATGGCAGCGTTCCGGCGCGAGATGTGCGCTGCTTCGTCGCCGGGCTGGAACGCTGGGCGATCGAGACCCTCCAGGAATTCGGCATCAAGGGCGAAATCCGGGAAGGCCGGGTAGGCATCTGGGTCGTCCGGCCAGGCGGGCATGAGGAGAAAATCGGCGCCATCGGTGTGCGGGTCTCGCGCTGGGTCACCTGGCATGGCCTTGCCTTGAACATCGCCCCCGATCTCTCCCATTTCTCCGGCATCGTGCCCTGCGGCATCGCCGAACACGGCGTCACCAGCCTTCAGGCCCTGGGTGTGAAGGCCGGCATGGAAGAGGTGGACGCATCGCTGCAACGCAACTGGCGTAAAATTTTCGGGTGAATTAGCGCCAGCCCAAAGCGGGCGCCACATGCTTCAGAATCGCTTCAATCACATGGGCATTATACGCCACGCCAAGCT
>JAGWIL010000207.1 GCA_028866335.1 Rhodospirillales bacterium | reverse complement strand
TGATTAATTCCGTTTTTAGACAATTTGCATACCCAGCATTTCATGGAAGTATCGTATCGAGTTTCAATCAAGTCTAGATACTGTAATTCTGCAAAATATGTCTTTAGACTCGGCACAATTGTAGGATCATCAATTGCTTGCCATTCTGGTGTCATGCACTTAACAATTCTTTCTGCTCCTGGAGAAAGACATAAATTTTTGGAATTTGTGTTAAGGTATTTCTTTGATGAAGCCATGGAATAAATGCTTTTAGGCTATTTATGAAGCGGTGTCAAGGCTTCTCCTCGCAAAATATACCGCATTCAATATCAAGATTTTTCATTTTTCTTCCTTTAGCATCTTCAGGCAATTCATCGAGAAAAATTCGCTTACCCTTATAATACACTAATCTAGCTCCTAATCGGCGTGATTGCTCGCTGCGTTGATCAAATATTTCTGGATGCATTTTTCTAACATGATTCCAATAAGTTGAACTAGATGCTTTAACACATCCTATGCAATTAGCATTAGGATAGCCAAGCTTGTAAATTTCCGGCAGTTCAATTTGATGCAAAGCCAATATTTCAAAGCATTGATCTTTTGAAATTTGCTCGTCTATCAAAATTGGTAAAAGATTTGATCTTTCAAATAATTTAAACCGTTGTGCTCTATGCTGTTCTTCAAATGTAAACCCCAACACAAGCCAAGTAAAAGAGTTATTAGCTTCCCATTGTTGACGAGCTTTCTTTTTTAATTCACCTGTGCAGGGTGCACCTCCTCTGCCAGACATATATTTTTTCTTTTCCCATACCTCTTGTGCGGAAAAAGATGGCCATTTAATATTTGTGGCTATTTCTATTTCTTTTCCAAGCCATTTTTCAACATCTTTTAAAAATCTACGATTGTCCGCATGTTCTTCAGCAATGGGATTATTAACAATTCTGATATCGCAGGAGGAGCCATATTTTTCTATAGTTCTCTTCGCAGCTACTGCACTGGCGGCACCGCAGGAAAACCAAACAACAATTTTGTCTCCATCTTTTATGTCACTCATAGATTTGTCTCCATCTTTTATGCCACTCATAGATTTGTCTCAATAAAATCAATGGCTTCTTTTACAGAATTAACTACAACAGTTGCCATTTCTCTATGCATCCCGTAATATTTAGACCTCCAATCATTTTTGATTTGATCCACAAACACAATGATTTTATTTAACCCGTAAGCTAGACCTAGTTCCACGCTAAGCCCATAACCGGATGGATTTTTAGAATCCATATACACCAAAACTAAATCTGATTTTGTTACACCATCTATATCTTTAGCAGTATAAATTGCTGGATCAGGCGAGGACCAACTGCGAGGATCCAAACATTCATATTTTTGCTGGAGTTGAGCAAAATATTCTTGCCAGCCATTTTGCATTCCACCCGCAAAATAAATAGTTTTCTTTATTTTTTGCATCATATTCCGTCCTCTGTTGTTAATGCTTTCTCAATTTTAGATATGCTTTGGCTTTTACGCGCTAAAGTATAGCCGATCACTTCGTCAATTGAATCCCGCAAGCTGATAATCCGGCCAAGCACGGGCCGGGTTTGGCCAAATCTATGACAGCGCTTCGCCGCCTGAAGAATTGTTGTCGGCACCCAATCTTGCTCAGCATACAGCACATTATTAGATGCTGTCAAGGTTAATGCGGTTGAAGCAATATTTGTATGCAGTATCAGCTTGTGCAGCGGTTCATCTGGATATAAGCCTTGAAAACGATCAATTAATTTGTTTCGTTCGTCTTGCTTTACACCTCCATGAATAGCGGCAGATCCTGGAATTTCTTTAAGAAGAATTTCAAAGACTTCCCGGTGCTGAGCAAAGATGACAATTTTATCTAATCCTGATTCAAAATCATTATTGACGATTTCTGCAACCGCATGCGCTTTTGCGATGCCGCACCACTTGCGATTGGTTGCAATGTGCATCCCTGCAACTTTTTCAATGGCTTTTAGATCATCTTCAGATAAATTTTCAATACTGCCAGTTTTCATAACCTGCTGCGCAATAGCGCCTTGAATAATGGCTTCCGCCTCTCGGTCCATATCCGTCTTTGGAGGCAATTTTTCTGGCACAACAACAACTTGAGTGATTCTGATTGGTGGCAAATCGGGCAGTACGTCTTCTAATCGTCTACGCAATGTGTAAGGCTTTATACGCCGAATAAATTCATTAATATTTTTATTTGCGATAACTCTTCCACCAAAACTATCTGTAACACAAAAATAATCTTTCCACATTCCAAAACGTTCCAATCCCGTGCATACCTCTGGAAAAAGTGCGCGGGAATGAGAAAACATTTCGCTCAAATTATTGGGTATTGGACTTCCGGTCAATAGCCAAACGCGCTTTGAAACAGACGACAATCCTTTTGAGCGATCAAATTTTTTGCCATAAACGCATTGCGTCACAACTGCCTTGGTAGATTTTAAAAAATGCGCTTCATCGCACCCCAATAAATCAAATTTCATGGAAAGAAGTTTTTCCAAAATTGGACGAGAGCGAATAATGGAATAAGATGCAATTAAAACTTCTGTATCAGGAACGCCTTTTTTAGAAGATTCAATGATTCCAACCGAACGCTTATATTTACTAAATTTCAGAAACTCTCTTCGCCAATTTTCACGCGCAACGCCAGGAGTGAGAACCAAGATTTTTACAGCTTGAATTTGGTCCGCTGCAACAATAAATTGCGCGGTTTTACCCACTCCAGGCGCATCAGCAAGAAGGGCTGTTTCTCTTTCAGCTAAGAATTTAGCGCCGTATTCTTGATACGGATAAAGTTTTTCAGCCACGCTCAGCTAATGCCCAACCGTTTTGCGATCCAAGAAGTTTAAAGCCATGTGCTGGATTTTTGATATATTCCAAAGATCGAAAATGCTTTACATGTTCAACATCGTCCAGCAGCAATGTATAAGGCCTGCTATATTGAAGAACAATACTAAATTCCAGCCATCCGAGACCACCAGCGGAATCCAAAACAATCAATACGTGATCGTCTTTTTGATTTTGCAACCATTGCGGTAGCAAGCCAAAACCGTCCCAATCGGGAAGGTCGGTGTCCCCTGCGCCAATAGATTCAGAAATGTAATTTTGCGCCGCGTTTGTGCTATCTCGAAAATCAATATAGATTTCAGGGTAATGCTCAGGATGTTGCAAAACCGGATCATTTTGCAAGAACTCTACAATTGAATCGCGATAACAACTGGATCCTAGAACTGGATAGATAAATTCATACGCTTCCAAATTTTTCTTTGCTTGAGCAAAATTTAAATGGTTTGCTTCCAACGAAATAAAATTTACATCTTTTGTTTCGCCAGCTTCCAAAAATGCCTTGGCGATGTTCTTTGTAGACCCCAAACCTAGATGCGTTCCGGTTTCAATCCCTGATTTTATATTATGCTTTTTAATTTGTGCAACAAGCAAATCATGTTGCAATTGATCAAACTGCATATCCATATTGGCATATGGCGCGTCACCGTAAAATTTCATATTTTATCCTTTCTTTAAACCATACCAACCGATTAGGCAGGCGTCCGCTCTGCCGTCATGTTTTTTAAGGCGAAATTGTTCTTCGTGTTCTGGAAACATTTTAACAACTTTTGCTCTTGCCATTTCTTTTCCAATTTCACGAGATTTTGCAGTCGTCATAGTTGAAGCGTTTACAACACGAATACCGGCAAATGCTTTCCAGACCTGCGGTGCAATTTC
>JAGWIL010000206.1 GCA_028866335.1 Rhodospirillales bacterium | reverse complement strand
TCAAACGATTTCGCCGAAACGTCAGCCGCGCCATCAATGGTGCTGGCGGCGGTCTCTGCGGCAATCGCGGCTTTGGCTTTCGTCGCGCTCATCTAGGTGTGCTCCCGCTATGATGATCATCGCTGCACAGCCCCAACCGGCGAGCCATCGCGGAACATACCGCAGTGCAGCAATTGCGTTATAGAAAACATCCCGCCTCGCCGTCAAGAAAATATTGTGCGGCGCACAAAAAATTAAAATAAAAAATTCAACCGCCCAACCAGCATAGCCAGGAAAATTTGCCAAAATGCTCCGCCGCGCACAAATCTCGTAAGGTAACCCGTTCAATTTTTTGTTCTTTTAACGTTAGGATTAGCGTTAATCGCTGGACAGGATGCGGCGCGGCTGTTTAAAACCGTGATGAATCGTTATGCGGGGTGACGAAGAATGCGGATGCGGAACAAGGGAGGCTTAGCTAAATGGGCGCTCGCCGGATTATATCTGGCGGGCTTTGCTGCCTTCAGCCCAGCCTCCGCGCATAAAAAGCATCATATTATTCACCACTACATCTACCATCCCGCGCCTAATTTCAGCGCCCAGCCAGATATCTCCTCCGGCTTTGGGCCAACCTCCCCAGGGGTCAGCTCCATCGTTATGGATGTGAACTCCGGCCAGGTAGTTTCCGCACAGGGCGCGGACACCCCGCGCTACCCAGCCTCGCTGACCAAGCTCATGACGCTCGACCTCGCCTTTCAGGCGCTGGATGCCGGGCGCATGACACTGGACACGCAAATTCCAGTCTCTGAACATGCCGCCTATGTTGAGCCGGTGAAGCTTGGCTTGCAGCCCGGCAGCACGATTTCCGTGCGCAGCGCCATTCTGGCAATGACGACAATGTCCGCTAATGATGCCGCCACCGCGCTCGGCGAATATCTGGGTGGTGGGTCTGAGGCGCGTTGCGCCCAGATGATGACGCTGCGTGCCCACGCTCTCGGCATGGCGCAAACCGAATTTGCCAATGCATCTGGCCTGCCCAACCCCAACCAAGTGACGACAGCACGGGATTTAGGGCTGCTGGCCCGGGATTTGGTTCTGCACTACCCGCAATTCCAAACCTTTTTTGAGGTGACCTCCTTCGATTTCCGGGGCCGCAAAGTGTTCAGCAATAACGGAATGCTGAAGAGCTATTACGGTGCCACTGGCATGAAGACCGGCTATACCGACCTTGCGCGGCACAACCTTGTTACCTCCGCTGACCGTAACGGCAAGGAACTGGTTGGCGTGGTGCTGCATGAGCCAAGCTGGGGCTACGCCTATGGGCAGATGACCGCCATGCTGGATGGCGGTTTTGGCGGCCATGTGCCGATGACCCGCGCCATGGTTGCGGCGGCCAGCAATCCGGCGAAACCGCATATGACCGTGAAGCTGGCACAGGTTGAAACCGTGGCAAGCCATACCCCAACGCCCGCCACTCAGATTCCGGATTCTGTTCGTCAGCCCGCTGGTGCCACCAGGCACTGGGTGGCACAGCTCGGCGTCTATTATTATAAAACCAATGCCCGGCTAATCGCTTTGAAGGCGCGCGACCTACGCGGGCGCGGCATTGCGCAGATTGAGCATGTACAGCGCCATGGCAAAGACCTCTGGTTGGCTCAGCTTACCGGGCTTACTTATGCAGGCGCGCACGACACCTGCCGCGCCCTGAACGCGCATGGAACCCAATGCGATGTGCGGCGGCTGGATTCTGACCACCTGGCCATGCTGAGCGAGGCGGACGGCACCTAACCCCATTCGCCCGGCAGTTGGCCTGCGGCGCGAAGAGGTTTATGGGCGGCCTGCATGTTCATTCCAGGTTTAACCACGATTCTGGCCGCTGCGGCGGGGATACAATCCCTCCAGGCGGCCACCATCATCTCGGGCACCTTTATTCTGGAGGATGCCGCCACCCTGCTCGCCGCCATGCAAGTGGCCTCCGGCAATCTTTCCCTGAAGCTGGCCTTGGGCTCGCTTTACGTCGGCATCGTGCTGGGTGACCTTGGCCTGTACGGGCTGGGGCGGCTTTCGGCCACCCATAGCTGGGCCAAGCGGCTGGTGCCGCAAAAGCGCCGCAACATTGGCCAGGAATGGGTTAAAGGCAAGGTTATTCCGTTGGTGCTGGTCAGCCGCTTTGTTCCTGGCCTGCGCCTGCCCACCTACACCACGCTCGGGTTTCTCCATGCGTCATTCGTGCAATTCGCGCTGGCGGCGATCATCGCCACCCTCATCTGGACAACCGGGTTGTTCTTCATCAGCCTGCGTCTTGGCGTGCTCATGGCGCATTACCTGGGTGTTTGGCGCTGGGCCGGGCTTGCCGTCTTTCTCCTCGTCATCATATTCGTCGGGCGGCTGGCCACGAAACTCTATAATCAAAGGAACCCGGAATGAGCTCTGCATCGCTGGCCGCATATACGGCCAAGCTCAGGCGGTCTACGCGCAAGCGCCCGGTTTCTTTCTTTGAATTCTGGCCAAATTGGCTGTTTTATGCCCCGGTTGTGGCCTTCTGGGTGCTAAAATCCATCCGCTATCGCAGCATTACCCTGCCCTCACTCGCCAACCCGCCCATCAATGCGGGCGGCATTTGCGGTGAATCCAAAAATGATATTCTGAGCCTTGCCGGGCCATCCGCGCGGCCCTGGATCGCCCCTCACGCGGCCCTTACCGTATCCGGCCATGTGGATGCTGATGACACGCGCCGGGCGCTGGCGGCTATGCAACAAGCCGGGCTGAAATTTCCCGTCGTGGCAAAGCCCGACATTAGCTGCAACGGCGTTGGCGTGCGGGTGGTGCGCGATGTGGTGCAACTGGAAGATTATCTCTCCGCCTTTCCCCGCACGGCCACTCTGCAACTGCAGGCACTGGTGACTTACGAAGGCGAGGCGGGCATTTTCTATATCCGCCATCCCAATGAGCGCACCGGCCGCATCACCTCCGTTACACTGAAATACCCGCCCGCTGTGGTGGGCGATGGCCGCCAGACCGTGAAGGAACTCATCGCTGCCGATGACCGGTTGAACGCCATCTCGCATATTCTCCTGCCCAAACTCGGTGCCAGGGCGGCCATGGTTCCCGCACCAGGCGAGCATGTAGCGCTGGTGTTTGTCGGCAATCATTGCCGCGGTTCCACCTTTAAAAACGGGCTTTCCATCGTCACCCCCGCCCTTGCCGCCCGTATCGACGAAATAATGCAAGACATGCCGGGTGTGTATTTCTCCCGGATCGACCTGCGTTACGAAAATCTAGAGGCTTTGCGGGAAGGCCATGGCTTCAAGATCATTGAGTTTAATGGCTCAGGTTCCGAGGCCACCCATATCTGGGACCCGGAAATGACCCTGGCCCGGGCCTATAAGGACCAGTTTTTTCATTACGGCGAATCCTTCCGCATTGGCGCGCAAATGCGCGAAACCGGGCTTAAGCCCATCGGCCCGCTCAATCTGCTGGCCCTTTGGCAGCAGCAAAAGCGGCTGATGCGCGCTTACCCGGCGAACGACTGACCCTAATTACATAAAAGAAACCGGGTCCACGTCCACGTCCAGCTTCACGTTGCGGGGAATGGGCACCTGCGCCAGCCATTCTCGCAGCACGGGCTGAACCGCAATCTCCTTCACGGTTTTCAACAATAAACGCCGCCGGTGCCGCCCCCGCAGCAAAGCAATCGGCGCCGGGGCGGGGCCTAGAACCTCCACCCCCCGTTGGCGAGGTGCCGCGCGCGCCAAAGCGCGGGC
>JAGWIL010000205.1 GCA_028866335.1 Rhodospirillales bacterium | reverse complement strand
TAAAACAGGCGCTCGGGCTTCAGCCACCCTTCAGAGAGTCGGGCCATTGCCTTCACGCGCCCCGCCGCCGTAACGCGCACCAGCCCTTCATCGGGGTTGGCGGCATCCGGAATGCGCCCCATCAGGTCCACCAGGCTTATAGCCTGGCCCTGTGATAAGGCGAAAAACTCTGCTTGGCTCAGGGCCAGGGCCGGGATGTCGTCCAGCGCGGTCTCGAGCGGCAGCAAAGTTTCGGACAGAGTGGCGGGGTTCTGCTCTGGATTGAGGAAAAAGTCCAGAGCAACCGCCATGCTTTCCAGGAACGGTCCCACGCGCAAGCGGCGGAGCACGGAAATATGCCCAACCGAGCCGCAGGCCCGTGCCAGGTCCCGCGCCAAAGAGCGCATATACACCCCCTTGCCGGACTGCACCTCGAACACCGCATGGTCGGCATCCGGTCGGCCGATCAGCTCGAACCTGTCCACCTGGGCGGGGCGGGGCGGCAGTTCTGGCGGGCGGCCATCACGCGAGAGGTCGTAAGCGCGCTCGCCCTCCACTTTTATAGCGGAGAAGATGGGCGGCACTTGCATAATGCAGCCGATGAAGGCGGGCAGGGCGGCCAGAATCTCGGCATCGCTGGGGCGGATATCAGAGGTGGCGATGACCGCACCCTCGGCATCGTCTGTATCCCGCGCCTCACCGAATTTCAGGGTGAAGTGATAGATTTTGGTGCTGTCCATCACATAGGGCACGGTTTTGGTGGCAGCACCAAAGGCCAGCGGCAAAATGCCAGTGGCCAAGGGGTCCAACGTGCCGCCATGCCCGGCCTTCTGGGCGTCCATCGCCCGTTTCACCTTGTTCAGCGCCTGCGTGCTGGTGATGCCTGGGGGTTTATCGAGAATGATCCAGCCGTCTAGTTTGCGGCCTTTTTTCTGCCGAGCCATCGTGTCCTGTAAAAATCGCTAATGAGCGGCGCTGATAGAGTGCTGCGCGCTTGCCTGCAACCTTGTTGCAGAGCGCTGCCGCCGCTTAACGCGATGGCAATGGATATCTGTTGAAATTACCGGGTCTCTGGAGGATTGCCACATGCAAGACGACCCGAACCCATTTTTGCGGCCGCCCAGCCAAATGGATGCGCGGCAGGCCGAGCCGTATAGCAACAGCCTTAACCCGCGGCCAAAGGGGCAGGCCCCTAAACGCGAGAAGTTTATAGGCTTTACCTGTGACGAAGCCAGCATGAACAGGCTGCACGCGGCGCTGGCCGGGCATATTCCTAACGATAACCGGGTGCATTTGGCGGATTTCCGCCAAGCTTTGGCGATTCTGGCGGGGATGCCTACGCCGGAAGTGGTGCTGGTGGACCTCTCGAGCGAGGAACAACCAATAAACGCGCTGATGGATCTTTCGGATACGGTGGATGCCGGGACGGTGGTGCTGGCGGTCGGCGACGTTCAGAACGTAAATTTTTACCGGCTTGTGGTTAAAAATATGGGAATAAAGGAATATATTCCTAAACCCCTCACTCAAGATGCGATTTTGAAGCATTTTCTGCCGGCGATCGATAATTTGGCATATGAGCAAGTTGGCCTGCGTGGGGGGCGGATGATCGCACTTTGCGGTGCGCGCGGCGGGGTGGGCACAAGCTGCATTGCCGTTAATCTGGGGGCTTACATCGCCACTGAACTGCACCGGCATACATTGCTGCTGGATGGAGAGGTTAACACTGGCACCCTGGCGCTGGATTTGAACCTGCCCGCCAGCCGTGGCCTGCCAGCGGTGCTGGAGGCGCCACAGCGTGTGGACCAATTGCTGATTGAACGATGTGTGCAGGATTTGGGAGACAGGCTGCATGTGATGGCAGGCATGGAAGCCCTGGCGTGGGAGGCGCCGTGCAGCCCTGAGGGCCTGGCGAATTTCGTACAGACAATCAGGGAGCGCTATAACTTCATGGTGGCCGATACCGGTGCGCGGCTTACCCCGCTGGCCCGGCAATTATTGTTTAATGCACAGCAGCGGGTGATTGTGCTGGACCCCACACTGATCTCGCTGCGCAATGTGGAGAGGCTGCTTACCCTGACGGGAGGCTCCGGCCAGGCGCAACACCCCTTGCTGGTGTTGAACAAGGCTGGCGCGCAAGGCGGGCTGACGCAAAATTTCATGGAAGATAAGCTGGGTGCGAAATTTGACGCGGTGATACCAGATCTGCCGCGTTTGGTGGGCGGGCATTCAGGGTTCGGCACGCTGGCGGTGCGCCAACGTGGCCCGTTCCGCCAGTCCATCATTGCCCTTGCGGCGGCATTGGGCATAGGAACGCAGCCCGGAATGGCCCAAGCCACCGCGCAGCCTAGCTATGCGGGTGCACTCTAAGAGATGCGCCCCAGCCATTAGGCGTTCGGCCAGAAATACGGTATAAACTGGCTCCGCTACGCAAACTCTGGAGCCTGTTACCCTTATGTCCGATACGCCTGATTCTGCCCCGCTCGACGATGCTTATGACGCCGCATCGATCAGTGTTCTGAAGGGGCTGGATGCCGTTAGGAAGCGGCCGGGCATGTATATCGGCGATACGGATGACGGCTCGGGCCTGCACCATATGGGCTTCGAGATTATAGACAACGCGGTGGACGAGGCCCAGGCCGGATTCGCCAACCGGGTGGAGGCCGTGCTGAACGGCGATGGCTCCATGACTGTCACTGATAATGGCCGTGGTATTCCCACCGACATTCATGCTGAGGAAGGTATTTCCGCCGCCGAGGTGGTGCTGACCAAGCTGCACGCGGGCGGCAAGTTCAACCAGAACAGCTACAAAGTTTCCGGCGGCCTGCACGGCGTGGGCGCGGCGGTGGTGAACGCGCTTTCCGAATGGATGGAAGTGCGCATCTGGCGTAACGGGCAGGAACATTTCATCCGCTTTGAACATGGCGATACGGTGCAGCCGTTGAAAATTGTTGGCCCATCGGACAAGCCAAACGGCACGGAGGTTACCTTTAAACCTTCCGCCGCCACCTTCACGCATACTGAATTTGATTACGCGGTGTTCGAACGCCGCTTGCGCGAGCTGGCCTTCCTGAATTCGGGCCTGGCCATTGTGCTGCGCGACGAACGGCACGAGCCCTTCCAGCAGGCGGAGTTCCATTACGAGGGCGGGGTGCAGGAGTTCTGCCTCTGGCTGGACCGGGCGAAGCATTCCGTGCTGCCTGCCCCGATCACTGCGGTGAGTGAGGCCAAAGAATCCGGCATCAAGGTGGAATTTGCGCTCACTTGGAACGATTCCTTCCACGAGACCATGCTCTGCTTCACCAATAACATTACCCAGCGCGATGGCGGCACGCATCTGGCCGGATTTCGTGGCGCGCTGACCCGCGTGGTGAGCAATTACGCCAAGAGCATTGCCGGCAAGAAAGACATGGCCGATCTTTCTGGTGAGGATATGCGCGAGGGGCTGACCGCCGTGCTCTCAGTGAAGGTGCCGGACCCGAAATTCTCCTCCCAGACCAAGGACAAGCTGATCTCCTCCGAAGTGCAGCCGGTGGTGCAGGCAGCGGTGGCCGATGCGTTGAGCCACTGGTTCGAGACGCATCCCAAGGAAGCCAAGAACATCGTGCAGAAAGTGATGGACGCGGCGGCGGCGCGCGAGGCCGCGCGAAAGGCCCGCGAACTCACCCGGCGCAAGGGCGTTTTGGATATTTCCTCGCTGCCCGGCAAGCTGGCGGATTGCCAAGAGCGCGACCCGGCGAAATCCGAACTCTTTCTGGTTGAGGGCGACAGCGCCGGTGGCTCCGCGAAACAGGGGCG
>JAGWIL010000204.1 GCA_028866335.1 Rhodospirillales bacterium | reverse complement strand
AGATCTCAAGTAGCTGAACACGGTAACATGAAACATCTAGACAAGCTAGTTAATGATCCAAATGTTGATGTTAGATCTGAAGTAGCTATCAAAGGTCATCCTCAACATTTAGATAAGCTAGTGAGTGACCTTGATGAATGGGTTAGAAATTTTGCTAGAAAACTAAAGGAATTGAAAGATGCAAAATAGAATTGATCCTTTATTTAATAATAAAACTTTAAAACCTACTACTAAAGAGAAAATAAAAGTAGAGTCTGCTTTAATTGCTGCTAATGAAAGAGCTCCTGTTTCTAATGGAAAGTCTATGCAACTTGTAGAGGGAGCTTACAAAGGTCAATCTTTTCAGATGTGGATTGATGTTGATAACAGGTTAGCTATACCAGTTAAAGCATAACCAAGATATAAATTTTAGAGGCTCGGTATATGAATGAATTATTTGCTCGTGAGTCTTTAGAAATTCCCGAAATAAAACATAGGTACTTCCTGATTAGATTCTATTTAGATGATGATACTATAGATACAATGTATCTAACGAAAGTAGCTTCAGGGTTTAGAAAACTCTTTATTCGTTCAGAGTTGGATAATGAGATTTCAATCTCTTTTATTCAAACTAACTCAGGTTATGAATTAGATTTATTACAAGAAAATACTGAATTTACCAGCATTGAATTTGAAGAGTACAGCCTAAAAGGCAAGTTACTTAAAACTTTGATATACAAGAATTGTACTTTAAATGAAATGTATACTGAATACAATTGTGAAAAAACTTGGAGTAATTTGATAGCAGTTTACTCCTTTAACAACTTGATCGTATGATTATGAAATTAAGACGTAAATGAACTCTTTAACTGAAAATCAGAGAAAAGCTCTAGCTAAAATCGGTCATCCTCAACATTTAGATAAACTAGTTGATGATTCCAATTATTATGTTAGATTTGAGGTAGCTAAACATGGTCACCCTCAACATCTAGACAAGTTAGTTGATGATCCTAATGAGTATGTTAGATTACAAGTAGCTAAACATGGCCACCCTCACCATTTAGATAAGCTAGTGCATGATCCTGATAAGTATGTTAGAAGTCTTGTAGAGAATAAACTAAAGGAATTGAAAAATGCCAAATGAGAAATCCCACATTATGCGCAATGGTGAATATGATTCTTGCGCTAACAGATGCGATATGAACGCACTAAAAAAGATGCACAATCATCACAGAGAGATGGCAAAGGTAAGTGAAGTTAGACATTTAAAAGAACGTCACGAAAATCTAGCTGACTCTTTTAAAAATATTATCGACCACTTTAATCACAGAAAGATGGGTGGAGTTTAATTGTACACACTCTCAACTAGGTAATATCTGATGATTCGTCTTAATAGAAATTTTGTAGTGTCTAGTACGGATCAAGGACCTTCCTTGGTTTCTAACCTAACACCTGGTGCTCAAAGACAAATGACTATTGCAGCTAATTTACGTCAGCATAAGGTGCAAGCTTGGGATCAAACTCAAACTGGAGGCAGTAGGACTACTGTAGGTCAGACACAAACCAGTTCTAATGTCGCTAGAGCTACACTTGAGAATATCTTTGTTGAAGACCCTCGTATCAAGCGCAAAATCTTTAGAGACATGTATTATCATGACCCTGTTTGCGGTGGTGCTGTTGACGTTTATGCTAACATACCCTTCAGTGAATTTCATTTAACTGGCATTAAAGATAGTAGGGTTTTAGACAAGTTTCATGAGTCGTTAGAGTGTCTGCATTTAGCTGCTTTGTTACCTGGTATTAGCATTGACCATCTAACTCTAGGTGCATTTATTGGAAATGCTATCTTTGATGGTCAAGAAAAGATTTTTACTTCTATAATGCCACAAAACATCGATAACTGTCTAACAGGTGATACTAAAGTCTTGACTGATAAAGGTTGGAAAACAATCTTCGAATTGTCAGGGCCTAAAGATAAAAATAATCTGTCAGTCACTTACATGATTGAAGGTAAGCCATATAAGGGTACAAACTCGTATCTAACCGGTCATCAACCTTGCTATAAGGTAGATTTTACCAATGGTCTCTGCTTAAGAGGAACTAAAGAGCATAGGATTTTAGTTTATCGTAAGAAGCGTCCTTCTGATACTTCTGCTAAGCTTCGCAAGTGGGTTGAGATAGGAAATCTAAAGATTGGTGACAAGGTAGTTCTAAATACTACTCCTGTACCAAAAATCGATAAGGGTATAGAGTTCTATGAGGGATTTTTTCTTGGAGCTCTTATGGGAGATGGCGGTAAAGGTAACGCAATTGACATTACTTTGTATGGAGAAAAGCGCAACGCTGACTTTATAGATTGCTTAAAATTAGCAGGCGTTATTAAAACTATTAAAGTAGGAAAAAAATCTACTCATATTACTTTCAATTACAGAGCACATGAGCTTATTGCTAAATCTAAATATCAACATAAAGTTTCTTGTACTCCTACTAGCTTAGAGCAGTGGCATGGGTATCTTTCTGGATTAACAGCTACTGACGGTCAAGGAGGTGCAACTATCCACATGTGGGGTAGAAAGACCTTTATGACTGAAATCATGGATTTCTTGTTAGCTAATGGCTATCCTCATAGTGTGTTAGAACTAAAAGCTAAAAAAGGATCTAAATCTAATTTAGGTATTTATAGACATGACATGTATGAGCTTAGAGTTGGTCCAACTAGTGCTAGAAGACTAGCTCCAAACATGTTCTTTAGGAAGAAGCATAAAAAGTCTGTTGATAAATTCTTAGCTAAAAAGACAAAGTATGAGAATAAACTAGCTTACACAAAGATCAAATCTATTCATAATATCAAATCTCAACCCGTGTACGATATTACTGTACCTGGTCAGAAGAGATTTGTAGCTAATGGTATCATTGCTCATAACTCAGAGATAGTTAACATTCCGTTGTTCGGTGTTGATCCTATAGTAGATCTTATTATGCCAAAAGATCTATCTAAGATTATGCAATCAAAAGATCCCCGTGTTGCTCAGGTTTTATCTCACATACCTCAAGAGTTTATCGAAAGAATTAAAGCAGGGCGTATTCCTCTAGATCCAGCCAACACTATTTATATACCTCGTAGAACGATGACGGCAGAACCTTACGGTGTGTCTTTCTTTGAAAGAGTATTACCCGTTCACCTAATAGAAAAAGCTTTGATGAGAGGAACGATTGATGTGTCTAATAGACGTCAACGTTCCCTTTTGCACGTTATGGTAGGTGGAGACGATGATTGGATTCCTACTCAGTCTGATCTCGAATCTTTCCGTGATCTATTTTTGCAAGGCGATATGGATCCTACTGGTGCTATTATTGTTACTAGGACAGGCGTCAATACTAATGAGATAAGACCTGCTACAGAGTTTTGGAATGTAGATCAAACCTTCGAGTATGCGTCGGCGATGAAGTACAGAGCTTTTGGCTTATCTGAAGGTATTCTAACTGGTGAAGTCTCACTGTCTACCCTTGATGCTTCTTTATCTGTTATGTTGGACAACTTTAGAACATTTAGACGCAAGATAACTACAGCTCTTTTCTATGAGAAGTTATTCCCAGCAATTTCTGCTGCTAATGATTTCACCACAGCTAAAGGTTATCAGGTCACAGGTAAAGATGAAGAAGAATTTCAACCAATTAATTATAGATCTCTATACAACGAAGTTATACCTCACTATAGAAACAAAGTTATAGCTGGTGAGCCTATAAATACCAAAGATTTGTTAATACCAAAGATTACTTATCATAAGCATCTATC
>JAGWIL010000013.1 GCA_028866335.1 Rhodospirillales bacterium | reverse complement strand
TCGAGGTCGAACGAACCGGGCAGCGAGTCTGCCGCGTTGGTGGCGTTGGCGAAGCCTTGCGCGACCGCGGCCACCATCGCCATGAACTTGGGCTTGTCCGCATGCTCGCTGGTGACGAGCCCGGTGTAGTCGGTCGCCAGAGCCATCAGACCACCGTGATCGTGATGTTGGAGGTCACGCAGGCTGCGAGCCCGGTGAAGCCAACGGCGATGTCAGCAGTTCCCAGGGTCCCGCCGACCAGCGAGGCTGTGAGCGTCACGATTTCGAAGGTCAGCGAGTCCGCAGATCCGGAAAGTTGGGCGGGCACATATAGCCGCGTAATCATGACGTTCTGCCCGATCGCCAAGGAATTGATGTATGCCGCGATGGCTGCCTGGATCTCACCAGCCACTACTGTAGTGTAGCCGGCCAGCGAGTGGAGGCTGATGGCCACCTGGATATTCTGGATGGTCGGCCGGTAGAAGCGGATGGTGTGCGGGATGCCGATTGAGTCCGTGACCGAGACCGAGGTGGTTCCCTGCGTGTAGCAGCCCGGTGTTTTCTTCGCGGCGATGGTCTGCGCTATCAGCCCCTGGTCTCCGCCGTTGACCACCAGCGCGATGGAGTGAGCCGGAAGCCCGTTGCCGTCGGTCGTGTTGGTGTCGTTCTCATAGGCGGCGACACTGAGCACGCCGCTGATGCTGTACAGGGCGCCCACGAGCCCTGCCAGGACCGTCAGGGAGGGAATGGCCACGCTCACTGTCTGGCGCTGGCGCAAAGCAGGGTCCAGTTCGACCGGGGCGCCCGCTGTCGCTGCCGCGGCATTGGTGACCGTCTGCCAGCCCAGCACCGGAGTAGCGATCTGGGTGATGGTGCCGGCCGCCGCCGTGATGTTGCCGAAGGTGGTGCACAAGGCAGTTGCAGTGATGCTGCCACCAGTCGGGATCGTGATCGAGGCGGGCAAGGCCCACTGGTTCCCGTTCACGTCCTGCGCGATGCCATTGGCGATGACCGTTCCCACCGTCCCGCCGATGGTCAGGGTCACGCTCGACTGCGTCGGCACGTTACGGGCGATCCCGTTGATCTTTACCACCGACGATAGGCCTGCACCCTGGGCGGTCGAAGGTGAGAACGCATTGTAGGCGGCGATGACGGCCGCGTTTGCGTCCACGATCGCTTGGGCCAGGATCCCGAGGAACTGGCCATCCTGACTGTCGTTGCCGAGGTAGGCATCGCTCCCATAGATCGCCAGGAACTGCGCTTGCAGGAACGCGAGGACGTCGGAATAGACGGGCGCGCTGATGCCGGTGGCGCTGATGACCGGCGCGGTGCTGGAGATAGTCATAGGGTGGTGGTGACCTGCGAAATGCCGTAGGCGGTGCTGATGGTCGCGCGCACAGTCAGAGCGCGCGCGTTCGGGTCAATGCTCGAGCTATAGCTGTTCAGTTGTGTGACACCAGGGGTGCCGAGAATGCGAGCCTTCAGGACGGTGTCGTAGGTCGCGGCCGTGTACTTGCCGAGCACCTCGGTGCGCCACGGGGTTCCATCGGACGTGTCGGTGAACCACTCGCCCGCCCACAACTTGAGGCGCGTGGAGACGGCCTGAGCAACGGCCTCGACCTGGTTGGCGTAGAAGTTGGCCTGGGAGTGACCGAACGAGTAATCCCCGTTCGCGTCGAGCTTGCGGTATCGCATCAGACGGGCGCTCCAGTGTTGGAGGTTCCGGACTGCACGCCGGAGTGAACGTGGGTCTTCAGCGATTTTCCTCCGCCCACCACGTCAATGGTGCTGGTCAGGGTCTGGTCCACCTGCACGTTCCCCGTGATGTGCACGGTGGGCGCGGTGATCGTCACGCCGCCCGGAGCGACGATGTTGACCACATGCCCGGCCGGATCCAATTCGACGTATGCCAGCCCGTCGTCGCTGCGCAACTGCGCGCGCGCGGTGCTGATGGTGATGCCATGCGGGAGGCTTCGGACGCGAGGAATCACGAACCCGTCGGACAGGTCGTGCATCCGGAATTCAGCTTGCGGCTGAACCCCGCCCGACTGCCACCAGGCATCAATGCAACGGCTGCCGAAGATGACCAGCACTTCGTCGCCGGCGGCCAGTGGGAAGGTCAGCGTGCACCCTCCGCCACCGGGGAACGCGACAGGGCAGTCCAGCAGCAGCGGCAGGTTGACCGCCACCGCAGAACCCGTCGGGCCTGTCACGATGGCTTGAATGGCGGGCTGGACGACGGCGGTGCACTGCGTCGCATTGAAGGACTGCACGATGCCGGGAATGGCCGTCTGTACACCAGCAAGAGCGCCTTGAACCGCGAGGCGCAGACTCTCGCCGGGATCGCTGAAGCGTTCGCGCGGATCCATCAGGGCCCCGGCGGCGGGACGATGCCCAGCACGTTTTTCGACAAAGACGCCGAGCCGTCAACGCCCTGGCAGATCAGCTCCGAATACCACTCCTGCCCTCGTGTATCTCCGACGTGGTTCACGGAAAGCACCTTGTAGTAGCCGTCAGCATCGAGGCTCGGGAAATAATTGATGGCGGTGTAGTCGACCGAAACCATGGCTTCCTGAATCGACTTGTTGTCGATTTGGACTTGTCCTCCGATGCGGATCTGAGGGTTCAGCAGGCATCGAACCTGGATGCCGTCGATGGTCTGGGTGGGAAGGCCGATCATGCCGGTCTGCGCCGTCAGCACGATCGCCGGGTAAGGCAGCGTGGCCTTGACGGGCACCATGTTTAGCGCGCCGTTCTCGACGAACCAGGAAGCCTGCTGGGTCGCGCCGAAGTCGCGCAGGTAGTCGCGGGTCATGCCGAACATTGCCTTGCCGCGAGGGAGCGGGCCGCCGGCCAGGGGTGGCGTGTATCCGGCCACCACGCCATAACCTCCAGCGCTCGCCAGCATGGAATTCAGCTGCTGCTGTTTCGTGCTGCCGGCCGCCAGTGAGGTGTTCATGACCGCAAAGCCATAGGCCTGATCGCCGTCGGCCGCGATGATGTCGACGAACGACAGGACGGGCGTTTCCCGGCCTCGTCTGACCTGCCGGATCTGGCCGGTGAAGATCTGCGCCATGTTCTCCGGGTAACCGGCCTGCAAGACGACTTGCCCATATTCCTGCAAGGCCTTCAGTTGCTTCGCCGTGTCGTCGGACAAGTTGTAGACCCGGATTTCAGCGTGATGGGGAGACTGCGTGTCGGCGCGCGTGACGCGGAAGCGGATCCGCAGGTTCGACAGGTCGAGCCCCTGCCCGCCCGCGGCAGGTCCTACGGCCAGCGAGCATGCGCGTATGAACTGAGTGGACATCAGTGCGGGATGAAGTAGAGCTTGCTGGTAGTGCCGAGCCCGGCATAGGTCGGCGCGAGGTTCTGGCCGTCACTCTGCACGACCAATTTCCCCGGAAATCCCAGGTAGGCATACTGGCCCAGCAGGTCCACGCCGGTGACCAGCGGGATGCCTTGCACCAGCTGATTGTTCTGCGCGTCGCCGATGTTCAGCACCCAGCCGCCTTGAGAGTCGTTGCGCCAGACCAGCGTGAAGGTGTAGACCGTTCCGCCCAGCGTGGTGCGGAACTTCTGCGCCTGCGCGGTCAGCGGGATCTCGAACAGGCTGAAGCTCATGGCGACAAGCCCAATGCTTGGGCGCCGCGAAGCAGCAGGCTACTGCGCTGCACCGGCGCTACCGTTCCCTGATTGGCGATCGCCGCGGTGATCTGCGGCTGAGCCTGATTGGCGGGCTTCAGTGTCGTGGTCTGCGTGTCCACCAGGATCACCTGCCGCATGACCGCTGTGACCATCAGGGCATTCTCGGTCGCGGCGTCGGTGTGCAGTTGCAGGCTGCGGATCAGCATGTTGTTGTAGACCCGCTTCCCGGTGATCAGGTCGAACGGCTGTCGTGAAGCCTGGAGCGCCAGCAGGGTCTGATACACCTCGGCCACGTCTGGAGCGTTGGTCACGGTCTGGCCCAGCAGTCCCGCAACACCTCCCGCGAGAGAGGCGTTGCTGTTGCTCCAGCCGTAGCGCGCGATCACCTCGGCGGGTGCTTTGTAGGCGTGGTCCGAGACTTGGGCCCCTTGCTCAACGGGATGCTCAGTGATCACCAGTTCATCGCGGTGGCTTTCCTCGATGGTCACGTCCGGGATGATCCCGGCAATAGATCGGTTCTGCCGGATGGCTACTCCGCCGATGGCAGCCGACGCAAAGCCTCCGACGGCATTCGACGCGACGGCAACGAGGCTGCCGACCTGCGACGAGATCAGATCCCCGGCCTTGCTCATTGCACAGCGCTCCGCAACTCACGCACGAGGCGCGCGTTGCTGTCGTTCACAGCCACGCCGACGTGTGCACCCACCGATGCCCCGTCACCACCGCCGTTGACGGTGATGTTGTTGGTCTGGCTGAGGGTCACGGCAGCGCCGGCGGCAATCTGGGCGTCGGTGTAGTGGTTCCGTCCACCACCCTCGACGCCGATCATGGCGGTCATGGTGTTGGCACGGACCGCTGCGTTGCGCATGTCCAGGTGGGCATAGGGATCGACGCCCAGGAATCCAGCGACCCGGCTGATGTAGTTGGCCGTGATCCGTGGACTGTTGCCCTTGGCGTGCGGCGGATTGTAGGTGTTGATGATGCCCGCGACCGTGTCATTGCCCTTGGCGCCGTACAGCTGAAGCTGGCGCGAGAACGCTGCCATGCCATTCTCGGGGGTGTCGAAGACCGCGAAGTCATCCGCCCCGCGCCGCGCGCCCGGCTGCCCATGGAACATCAGATTGCCGGGGTTGTTGTTCCGCTCGTTGCGCGGCATCTTGCCACCCGACGCGCTGATCTGTTCGTGCGGGTGCATCGCATTCCAGGCGTCGATGGCTTCCTTGTTGCCCATAGCGGCCATGCCCCGGGTGACGACTGCCCCGACGGTATCCCAGAACCCTGTTCCGCCCAGGTGAGAACGGGCGAGGTCCTGCATCTTCTGGTAGGTCGAGGTCAGCAGGCTGCCGAGCTTCTCGACCGCCTTGCTGGCCATCTCGATCTCGGGCTGCCACTTGCCCCAGTCAATCAGGGACTGGCCACCCTCGCGCCAGGTCTTGTAGTCGTCGTAGAGCGTCAGCAGGGCAGTCCCAAGGGACAGGATGATACCGACCGGAGAGCGGAGGAATGTGCTGTTCAGGACAACCATCGCCGCCGCAATCCCGCCCAGCGACTCGATGACCAGTTTCCCGTTGGCGTCCAGGCCCTGGAACCAGCCGACTAGGTCGAGCATGGCGTCTTCCAACCGGCCGACGGTCTTCATGGCCAGCACTTCCATGATTGACCCGATCTCCCGGAGTCCGGTCCAGAACTGGTTGCTCGCGCGCGCCGCTTCCTCGGTGTTGAGTCCGACGGCCGAGAGAAGATCCCGGTAGCGCTGGCTGTAGTCCCCGATCCCGCGAATCATCGCCTGCAAGGTCTTTTCGTCGATGCCCAGCAAACCGGCGTAGGCATTCGCGCGGTAGTAGGGCATCCCGCGGAAGGTCTTGCCCAGATCATCGAGGATGGTTTCCGTGTCGCGCAGCGCGCCGTTGCTCTCGCGCGTCTGCACGCCGATCGAGTGCATGAGCCCTTCACCGCCAGGGCTGTTGCGCATGAATCGAGCAAGGCCCTCGATCGCATCCCGCGCTCCCTGGGCACTTCCGCCCATCTGGGTGACGGCATAGCTGAACGCCTTGATGTTCTCGACCGACGCGCCGGTGCGTTGGCTGGCGAAGTACAGCTGCTCCAACTGATCGCTGATCTTGATGAAGGCCGTACTGACGGCGGCTGCCGCGGCCATGGCGGCGAGGCCGAGTTTCTCGACCACCACCGTGGTGCCATCCACGCGACGTTCAAAGTCCTGCTGGCCCTGGATCTTGAACCCGAGCGAGACGAGGAATTCTTGCAAGACATCCTG
Organism: Rhodospirillales bacterium; assembly: GCA_028866335.1. The sequence goes on along the minus strand of JAGWIL010000013.1, from coordinate 13,090 downwards.
TTGTGCCATCAGCTCCTCGTCATCAGTTCGACGCGCTCGCGGTTGTCGGCCTCGACATCCAGCGCTTCGTTCATCCGTGCGAAATCCTCCAAGCCAAGGCCCGGATCATGGATTGCGCGGTAGTCGACCATCTGGCGAAGGACTGGCCGCATCAGCCATTCCTCGCCGTCGGTCATGCGTGCCCAGTCTCCGCCGCCGCCCCCTGATCCTGGGCGAACAGGGCGCCGAAGAAAGACGCGAGGTCCGACTGGATCACCCGGGCGGCGAGTTGCAGCATCAGGCCGAGGTCGATGTCCGCGAACATGATCTGGTGTTCGCCGGCCAGAACAGGCGCCCAGGCATCGCCCTGGCGTCGTTTGGCGGTCCCGAGGCACGCGAACAGCACATACTCGCAGTCGGCATCCGCCATGCCCGCCACGGCCTCCATGATCGGCTGCACGCCCGATCCCTTGAGTTGCGCCATCGCGCCCATGAAGGGAGCGAGTCGACGCACCACATGGAACTGCACGAGCGGCGACATGCCGCCCGCGCGGTAGGACTGGCCGCCCAGTTCAAAGTCGATCGGCGCGGCCATCAGTAGACGCCCAGCACGATGTCAGTGCGGATGGAGTTGAACGTCCACTCCATGACGTCGCCATCCTTGCCGTAGGCGGTCCGGGGGCGATGCTTGAACGACACGCCAGAACAGGACACGTTGTCACCGCTGGCGGTGTTCTGCACGCTGATGACGTTGGCGCCGGCGAGGCTCGGATTGCCGCGCTGGAAGTTGTACATGGCCATCAGCAGGGCATTCACCGGCGAGGTCTTGAGCAGGCGCACCGTCACAGTGGCGCTGTTGTCGGCGTGCAGGCTGGTCATGCCGTTGCCATCGGCGCCGATGGTCGCGCTGGCGCTGTCGGTGTTGGTCTCGACGGTGATGCCCTCGTCCGCGACCGCGGCGCCCTGGCCCAGCGAGATGGTTCCACCAGCGCCGGTGATGGCCGCCTGGACGTTCAGGAAACTGTAAGTTTGCGTGCCTGCCATGGTGATCGCTCCAGATTCAGCGGTTGAAGTTCAGGATGACGTTGGTGCTGTGGATGGCGCCGGCGAACTTGCAGGCCATCTGGAGCGTCGGAGACTTGCGAGCCGAACGGTCGCTGAGGTTCTGGCTCGACACCGGCGGGGCATAGACGTAGTAGCCCTTGGTCATCTGCGAGTTGGTTTGCAGCGCGCCGATGGTGGGGCCGGTCCATAGGCCGGGAGCCAGCAGGCCGTTGTTGACGAACTGGTCACCCACGGCGTTGAGCGCGGTCACCAGCAGATTCACGCCGGCATCGGTCTGCGGGATCTTGGTGGTCGAGGTGTAGAGCAGGTTGTAGAGCGCCGTCTGTGCGGCGTTCTGCATCGCATCGGTGCCGTGAATCTCGTCGAAGTAGGCGCCGCTCGCCATGGTCCCGCGCTCGATGATCGCGGTGGAGTTGTTGAAGTTGACGAACACGTTGCAGTTCTTCGCCAGCAAGGCAGTCGCTTGCGCTTCGGTCAGTGCCTCGGCAGCGACACCCGGCTCGCCCTTGTACATCAGGGTAATCGTGGTGTTGTTGGCCGTGAAGTCGACCGTGAAGGCGCGCGCGAACATCGAAAACGCGGCGTATGGGCTGGAACTGCTGAATTGCGACGCGGTGCGCTTGTAGGCCAGTTGCTGCAACTGGTAGGCGATATCGGTCGTGGCGGTTGCCACCAGGACATTGGAATCCTGGGTGGTGACGCCGAAGATCCGCGACGGATTGGAGGCCTCGATGGTGGCCGCCACGGCCAGATAGTCGGAGTTGGCCGGCGGCGTGACGGCGGCGAATTGCAGGCCGTACCAGTCGTTCGACATGGCGATCAGGGTATTGACCGCACTGACGGCGGACTCCGCGGCGATGCCCGCGATTGGCGCTTGCGCCTGGCCGGTTTGCAGGCCCATCAGGACCGACAGATCCGTGCCAACGCCAGTGGAACTGGCATAGGTCAGGGTCGATGCAATTCCCGTGGTCGACGAGTAGACATCGAACCGCGCATAGGTCGGGTTCCAGTTGACCGTCGCACTTCCGGCCAGTGCCGTGGTAACCGCCGAGGCGACGCCCGGAAGCGTGGTGACGCCGGTCAGGTTGATGCCCGCCAGGGTCTTGACGGTGCCGTTGACGGTGATCGCAAGACCGCCGTTCGAGATGCCGCTGAAGTTCGACACCGCTTGCTGGGCGGCCGACAAGGTTGCGCCGTGCAGGACTGCGGCAGTCGCGGCTTGGGCCCAGAAGCCCACGTACAGGATCGCGGGCTGCGGGGACTGGCCGAAGAACAGCGAGGCGGCCAGATACTCCGGCGCCGCGGTGCCGAAGTCGGCGCCAACACCCGCCAGCGTGCTGTAGTTGCGCAGTCGCTGGGTGGTGTCGATGACGTTGGGGGTGGACCCGAGCAGCAGCAGGGCGCCGAAGTTCCGGAGCGGGGCCGCGGTGGGGGCGATGCTGACACTGACGTTGACGACGTCGGATACGGACAAGCCGGGCATGGATCAGACTCCTGCGGTGACGGTGACGGCATCGCCGTCGTTGAAGATCGTGGCCTGGGCGTGCAGCAGGTTCAGCACCGGGTAGCTTCTCAGGATCACGCGATAGAAGCGGACCCGCATATCCCATCGGCGGATCCACTGCTGATTCACAAGCTCGGGCGCCGGCACGATGGACGTCGTGTCCACCAGACCGATTCCGTTGCTCGACAGGAAATCGTTGTTCTGCGCGAGGTACAGGCCGTCGCGCAGCAGGGCTGCGTTGGCCATGCCAGCGGGCCCGTAGAAGCTCGCCAGCACTGTCACGCGTTCATCCCGGCGCAGCAGGTCGGCACCGTTGCCGGCCGCCTGATGGATGATCGCAGGGGCATTGTCTGGCTCGATCTCAAGCACGCCGATCGCACACCAGTTCGTGGATGCCTCGGGCTGCTTCGGCACCGTCGGCTGCCAGCGCGGGCGCACCAGGTTGCCGGGAAGCCCCGTGATGCCCACCACCAGTTGCTGCACCACTGCATCCAGGGCGAGGTCTTCAACGGGCGCAGGACTCCCCGCCGGAGGCAGGAAGCCGCCGGTGCTTGAGTCGTTCGCCATGGGGTCAGCCGCCGGAAAGTGGGATCAGGTCACAGGACGCGACGATGACGCCGCGCCCATAGGTTGAGTAGTCGAGGACATTCGACACGGTATACCGACGGCCGCGCCACACCACGACATCAGCGTCGATCCCGTTGGAGCCGTCTTCCAGCGGGAACTTGGTGTAGATCGTGATCGAGCCCACGATGCGAGACCCTTCCGCCATTCGTCGGAGGATGTCGCCCTTGTCGTTCACCACCACACCCACAAAGCGCGTGGTGGTCGGTGAATTCGTTGCCAAGCCATTGCTGCCCACCATTTGGGCGGATCGGGCGACGGTCAGCGTGGTATCCACGAAATCCGGATCGAACAGGACTCCGGTGACATCGAGCATCGGCATGGTCAGATCACCAGCGCGCCGAGAGCTTCGCCGAGAACGGCGCCAATGCCTTCCTCGGGGATGCCGCCAGATCAGCCAGACCGCCCATACTGGAGTGGCTGCCTCCGCCCTGCCCTTGTTTCCCGGCATGCCGGATCACGTAGGTGATCGCATTGCGCAGTTGTCCGGTATCGACCAGGGGTCGTGTTCCGGTACGGCCGCGCCGGCGCCGCGCCGCCAGAGTTGCCTCGGCCAGTGGCGCATAGCCGATGCCGTCCGTCAGGGTCTTGCGCACGCTGTTCTGTGCGATCAGCCCGGCGGCCATCATGTTCTGCCGCACCTGGGTTGGCTTGAAGGTCATCGCCCCTTGAGCGGCAGCCTTGAGCCTGTCGGCCACTTCCTTCTGCGCCGCCTTGACACCCGGGATCAGGAACGGGCGCGCCGGGATGTTGCTGGCCGGAGACCCGAATTCCTGGATGTAGCCCACGGCGGCATTGGTGATGCCCGCAGGCTCTCCGGGTTCCGGATCTCTCTGCGTTTTCATCGCCGGGACGCCGATCAGGACATCCTGCATGGCGAGTTCATTGATGGCCCCGACCAGCTGATTGAGCCGGTCGGCCTTGCGCGCGAGCCCGCTCATTGTGTGAGCCAGCCGCCTACGCCGGTCAGGGCATCGGTTCCCGGGGTGCCCAGTTGGATGCCACCCATGCCGATCAGGCGGGCGATCTGCCAATACTGGATGCCGTAGGTACTCTGGTTCCAGAACGCCTCCCCATCCCACGTCACCGCCTTGGTGTCGTGGGATGCCGAGACCTTGTCGATTGCCTTGGAGGATACCGGGCCCGTCACCGTGCCCGGGATCCCACCGGACTCAGCGGTCGCTAGGTTGCGCTTGGCGATGACCAGATGATGGGCCACCACCAGCCCGGCCCCCATATCAAGCTGCGCACCCCAGGACGCCGCCGGCAGCAGCCCGTAGGCGAAGGTCAGCCAGAAACTGATCGTCGCGTCCGGATAGTCCTGGGGTTGAGCGAATTCCGGGAAGATGCCCCGGAAGTCCGCGGCAGCGAGGGCCATGCCTTACTCCTTGCGCTTGCGGCCGGCAGCCGCCAGGGCGGCGACGTCGGAGTCGGGCGCCGGGTCTTCGGCGGGAGGCTCGTGGGCTTCGGCCAGTTCCAGCGCGGCCTTTGCCTTGGTCAGGGCGGTTTCAGCCACGTCGAATGCCGACTGAGCCCGGGCCACCGCGCCGCGCAGATCGGCGAGCGTGGGCTCGCCGATCGTGTGCGCCTTGGTGAACCAGTGATCAGCGTGCTCGTCGGGCATTTCCTGCATGCCGATCTCGTACTGGTGGACCGTTCCGTCCGGCATCGTCAGAGGGAATGGCTTGCGGACATAGACCTTCGCCATGGTCAGATCCCGTCACCGTAAAAAATTGTCTCCGGGTAGACCACTTCGGTCACTCCCAGGCGGGCATAGTACGTGACCAGTTGGCGGATGTCGCGCTGCTCCAGGGGGGTGCGCTGCATCGGCACCAGCGGGTAGCGCACGCGGGTGGCGTCCTGGGTGTAGGCCACCATCCGATTCTTGCCCGACACGCCGCGGCCGGTCAGCCACTTGCAGGGCTGGATGTCCAGTGGCTTGCCGTTGATCGAGTTGGAGATGGTGTTCATCTTCAGGTACTCGAGCAGCGAGATGTTGCCGGCGGTCGACACGATGCTGTTGACCAGGTAGCTGAACGACACCGGCGGCAGCAGCAACTTCGACGGGCACACCGAGTAGGCCGAGCCGGTCCAGGCGCCGTTGATGACGAAGTTGACGTCGGCCAGGACCTGGGCCGGGGTGGTGGCGCTCGTCCAGGTGCCGGTCGGCACGTTGCCCACGGTCACGTTGGCGTTGGTGGCGAGGCCGGTGGCGCCGATGATGGGGTCGCCGATGTACACCATCTCGTCGATATCCATCTGGTACTTCAGCTGCATGCCGGCGAACTTCTGCTGATCGACTGGGCGGCCCAGCTTCTGCGCGCTCTCCAGTTCGGGGATGGTCCAACCCACCTGCATGCCCCAGAGGGTCAGCGGGTTGGCGGTCTTGCCGATGTCGAGCGACAGTGCGGCGATGGCGGTGGCATCCTTGCCGATCCAGGACTTGCCGTTCGGGCTCGGGCCGCCGGCGCTGGCGAAGGTGCTGTTGGTGAACGACGACACCTCATCGGCGATCGAGACATCCGAGCGCAGGTCGATGTCGCGGCCCCAGGTGACGGCCGCCAGCGGCATGTGCAGGCTCTGGTCCAGGCGTTCCAGTTCGCCCACCAGGAAGACGCCGGCCGAGTCCATCGTGGCTTTGTCGTAGGTAACGAAGGCGTCGTTGGTGCGCGCGCGCACGATGCGACCGCCGGTGATGTAGGTATCCGCAACCGCGCGGGCCATGTGCTTCTGTTCGGAAAGGTCCATTGTTCAGTCTCCAGAAATGAAAAAGCCGCCAAATGGCGGCGTTGCGAGGGTTGCGGTGCTACACTGTTAGATGTTGCAACCGATCTATCGAAGCGACATGAAAACAAAAACTTGGTACGGGTTCACGGTGAATTCAGAGAACATTCCCCAGCAGCGCCCCGGGGTCTATCTCATCCAGCACATTGAATCCGGGCGTCCCTACGTAGGGATCAGCTACAACATTGCCCAGCGCATCAGGCAACACGCAGGCAAATCGCAACGCGCCTCCAGAATTGGCGAGGCGATTGCATCCGAAGGCCGCTCTTGTTTCTTGGTGGTCCCGCTCTACTACGCGTTGGGGGCCACTTCCGAAGGCCTGGAAGTCATCGAGGCGGAGTTCATTGCTCAACTAGATTCAGTTGAGCGCGGTTACAACGTGCTTCAATCCAGCCGTGGCGCCGGCCCTTACGGTAAAACCTTCTCGACTCTGGTGCGCGAGAGCCTTGCTTCAGATGAAGCCAAGCGGAAGCGCGCCGAACGATTGGCAGACCCAGAAGTTCGGAAGCGGCAGGGCCGACTGATCCGGGCTGGGCAGTGGACCCCAGAGGGACGCGCCAATATGCTGGCGCGCAAGCCGCGCAAGATATCTGACGAAGAGCGCGAGCGCGCCAGCGCCCGCATGCGCTTGCGGTTCGGTTCGGAAGCGCAGCGGGCAGCCATCGGAAAAATAATGCGAGAACGGTGGGCGGATCCGGTGTTGCGGCTTCGGCATCTCGAAATCTGCCGAGCCGCCAATCAGAATCCAGATCGAAATGCCAAGATTGCAGCAAGCCGATCTGGCAAGCACTGGATCACCAACGGTGCATCAGAGCGGTTTGTGCCCATAGGCGACACGCTGCCAACAGGCTGGATAAAAGGCCGGAAATGATAGCTAGATCAAAGACCTAGATATTATATCCAATCTCCACATTCCCAGACGCGTCAGCCGGGCCCGTGAAGAAGCAGTTGCTGATGGCCAGACAGTTGGCCGTGTCGGACGGAGCCGCTTCGATCGCGCCGATGGCGTGACCGGAAGTGCCAACCACGGTACGGACGTAGACTTGGAGGCCCGCGTAGGCGGTGCCACCGGCCAGCGTCACGTTGATGTAGCCGCGGCGCAGCACGTTGGCGATGCCGGTGGTGGGCGGCACGGAGGTGCCCAGCGGGTCGCTGGCATTGATGCCGGTGGTCGGGAACGGACGGACCAGCAGGCCATAGACCTGCCCAACGGTCGTGGTGGTGATGATGGGCGCGAACGCGCCGGCGGCGGTCATGTAGCCGAACGCGCCATAGGTGGCGAACGGGGTCGCGCTGGCGAGGGGTTGGGGTTCCACCGTCGCGGCGGATTGACGGGTCAGATCGCCCGGAATCCCCGACGGCATGCGGGTCAGAAATGCGGCCATTGTGATACTCCTTCAGGTGGTGACGTCGTGCGTCGGGGGATTAGGAACGCTTCCAGTGCTTGCGATTGGCTTCGTTGATGGCTTCGACCGTGTTCGCCACCTCGCGGGCGGCGTCGATCGCGCGCGTGCTGAGGACGGCATCGGATACCCGCTTGTTGTTGGCGGCGGCGATGCGGTCGGTCACGCGCATGAACAGGGTGTGGAGCTTGGCGGGCGACAGGTCGGCAACCTTGATGCCGGCGATCAATTCCTTGACGCCCGGGGTGTTCCAGTCATGGACCCGGGAATGCTCCAGTGCCTTGCGCTGGCAGGCGCACATGGCAGCGTCGATGGTCTTGGCGGTGGCGGCCGAATCGAAGGTGGGGACTTTCATGTCGGGCGCGATGATGGCCAGGGCCCGGGTGACCTCGGCGATCGCGTCGCCGGTAAAGAACTGCGCGCCGGCCTGATCGAGCTTGGCGGCTTCCTCGGCGGCGATGACGGTGTCCTCGGTGTTCTCTTCCGAGCCGTTGTCGGGGCCGGTCTCGGTCGAGGTGGAACCCGACTCCATCGAGTCGATGTACTTCTGGATCGACGCCAGGCTGGTGTTGATGCCGGCCAGGGCGTCCACCACGGGCTTCATGGCGTCGCGCACGGCATCCTTGACGGCTTCGGATTGCTCCGTCTTCTCCTGGGCTTCCTTGTTGCGCTGCCCGACGTTCTCCGCCTCCTGGGCGTCGTCGTTGAAGATCGCGGTGACGCGATCCAGGATGGACTTCTTCTGCTTGGGGGTCATGGTCTGCTGATCTCCGATTGCACAGCGGGGACCGCACCGGCCGCGCTCGACCAGGGCGACATGGTTCCCGATGATGTTCCGCTGCACCCCGCGGCCGGGTTCCGTTTGCTCGTAGTCGGCCTCATATCCACAAGAGACCTCCCGCGTGCCTGAATTCACTGCGTCGATTGCCTCCTGTGAATGGATCACCAGATCGGCAAACAGGTAGTCGTCCTCCACGCCCGAACCTCGGCGAACGTTCTGCACCACGCCACGGGCGTAGGTATGGAAGTTCTGCGGGTTCACGAATTCGGGCGGGTGTTCGATGGTGACGGGCTTGCCCTCGAAGCTCGCCATGGTCTCGGCGCGAAAGACCTCGTCGGCCACGCGCTCGATGCGGACCTCGCCCACGTTGTCACCCTCGACCGGAACTTCGCCGGCGGCGTACAGCATCATCCCGGTGCGCGCGATGGGCACGTCATGGCACACGAGGTAGCCCTCGGGCGTCATCGTGCGCTTGGCACCCAGTGCCTGCGGTGTGTAGAAGCGGCTCTTCATAGGTCTGGTAGTACTGGCTCCGGGTAGCAACGGCAGTTGTAGATCCGGCCGGCATGGGTCACGGTCCCATCCGATAGCGCGGGCGGCTTGTCCCACCGCACGAACTTCCCTTCCATTTCCCTGTGCGACTGACGCACATCAGAATCGCGCGAGGTGCGCCACACATACCCGACGCTGCCCACCGCTTCCGCGCGCGCCTCAGTCAGCAGGCTGGCCGTCCGGGCGACCTCAGTCCTGGCGATCAACATCGCCCGGTTCGCCGTCACCTCCCCGGTGCGGCCGATCTCGCGCGCGATCTCTTTCGCCCGGGTTCCATCCTCCAGGCCCTGCAATGTCAGGCGGTGCACACGTTCCGCCGCCTCGATGGGTAGCGACTTGATCAGCGTGACCTGCTCGGACAGCAGTCGCTGCAACACTTTCCCCGTCGGCGCGTTGCGGATCTCTTCGCGCATCGACAGCGCCATCTCGCGCGAATGCTCAGCCCAGGTCGACTGGTCCCGCTTGTCGACGGTGGAGAGCATCCGGCCAGCCGTCCGGACCGCCCAATCCTGCAAGGCGTCCGAGTAGCGGCGCAGCATGTCCGTCAGGGTCGGCAGGTCTTCCTGCCGGCCGGGCTCAAAGGCCTGGACCAGGGCTCCGACGTGCTTCGCCACCTGGCGCAGCGCGCGCGCGAAGTCTCGTTCCGGGCCGTTCAGGCGCGGCGGCCGATACCTACTCGGCGTCGTCGCCACTGTTGCCATCCTCGAGTGCGGCCTGCCCCATCTCGTGCGCCTGCAAGACCATCTCGGACGGCGGCGGCTCCAGCTCGGCGTCGGCGATGTCCTCGTCGGTGATGTTCGACCACAGGCCCGTCAGGTGGGATTGCTGGCGAAGCTCTTTCAGCGCGACCGCGCGCGACACGAGCCCCGATTCCTCGGCGCCCTGCACGGCGGTGGTGATCGCCTGCGCCAGGGCTCCGCGTTCGGTGTCGCTCATCTTCCACAGCGGGCGGAAGTTGAACGCCCAGTCCTGCGGCAGCGGAATCCCCAGCGAGTAGGCCAGCAGTTCGTAGATCCGATGCACCCCGGTCCGAAGACGCCGTTCCTGATCCTGCTTGATGCGGTCGTAGTAGTTCCGCACGTCCGTGTCGCCGGTCGAGAAGCCCTTGGGCGACTGGCCGAGCAGTCGGATCAGCGGGATCTGGGTTGCCCCGGCGATCTGCTCGCTGAACTTGTCCATCATCTCCGCGAGACCGGAGAAGCTGTACTGGTGCGCCTCAAATTCGTCCTCGCCGTCCAGCAGGGTCATGCCCTCGTTGGACTGGTAGAGGCGGATCATGTCGATATTCTTCAGCAGGCCTGTCAGCGCAGCCCCGCCGTTGGCGATCACGTTGCGCAGGCCTTGGATCTTGATCGTGCGCAGATGCGCCTTGTAGACCAACTGCGCGGCGCCGGCAGTCGTACTGTCGAAGGCGATCAGACGATCCCAGATGCGCTCCACGACCGATTGCCCCCAGCCGTTTTCAGAGAACCGCTGGAAGTACGGCAGGTCGACCCCGTCGATACGGATCGCCCGGGTGTGGTGGATCCGCATGGGAGGAATCCCGCCCTGGGTGTGACCGATGACGTTGTACCAGGCCGGCTGCCCGAAGGCGGGCCCCATGTCTCCAACCAGTTCCGTCAGGTCGGGCGGCGTCAGCATCCAGCGGTCCAGCGGCAGGATCCCGCGGAATGCTCCCGGACGGATCGACTCAGGCCGAAGGGGTGTCGATGGGTTCTGCCCGTCGATCATCAGGAAGGCCACGCACCCGCCATACAGGCGCGCCCACTTCACGGTGTCGCACAGCCGATCCCAGATCTGGAGATCTCGGGCGTTGGTGTTGATCTGGTCCAGTTGCTCCGGCGTGAGCGTCGATGTGATCTCGATGCCCTCGGCGGTCATGTCTTCCGCAACCACGTCGATGGCCTGCCCGATCACCCATGAGGACCGGTATGCCGCCTCGATCAGAAGACGGTTTCGGCTGACGTAGTCGAACTGGTAGCCGGCGCCTTGGGTGATGTTGCCGGCGCCATAGCCCAGCTTGCTGGCGAAGTTCACGAAGGAATCGCCAACCTTGCTCAGGATGCTCATCGCGCCAATTGCTCCCATACCGCGTTCGCGCCGCGGCGCTGGATGTAGCCGTCGAGCGCATATCGCAGCGCGTCCCAGCCGTGGTTGTGCTTGTCGACGATGACCGGCAGGATCTCCTGGGTCTTCGGGTCGAGCTTGTAGCGGTACAGTCTCGCCTCTTCGCGCAGATGCTTGCAGCGCTCGTGGATCACGATGCGGCGGAATCCCTTGAGGTGCGTGATGCCGTCCTCGACAGACCCCGGCCACTTGTCGGCGGCCGTGATGTTGAAGCCCTGGCGCGCCATGTAGCTGATCGTCTCAGGCCTGGCGTTGTCGGCCTTCAGTGGCCAGTCACGGATACCAGGAATGCCCGGGTACTTGTCAGCGTCGGCGCTCGACCAGCGCGGAGCCTGCTCGTCCGTCATGCGGACGTTGCCCGCAAAGAGTTTCCACAAGTCGTCCAGTTCGACGTGATGCCCGAACGCCTCGTAGTCCACCATCAGTTCATCGCCGCGCACCCAGCACCGCACGATGGCCGTCGGATCGTTGGCGAAGCCCCAGTCCACACCGTAGTGGAACCTCACGCCTTCGGTCGGAGCCTCGAAACGATCCACCGAGACCCGGCGCCCGAAGATCTGGGCATCGGTGATGCTGATCGTCTCCCCAAGCCACACATGCGCGTGCGCCTCGGGATCAATCGACAGCAGGTACTGCTCTTCGTCCTGCAACTCCTTCGGGAACCAGGGGTTCTCGGAGAAATTGGCTTTGCGGACCAGCGTTCCCGGCGGAGGTTGAACCACGAACCGCTGATAGGTCGGGTCCGTTTCCTCGCCTGGGTTGAAGGTCACCCAGATCTCAGACCCGGCATTCCGGATGGTCGGAATCAGGACCTGCCAGGATTCCTTGGAGACCGTCTGGGCTTCTTCCACCCAGCACTTCGTGATGCCTTCGGTAGATTTGATCTCCTGCGTGTTGTTGCGCAGGCCCTTGTAGATGAACACGGCACCCGTTCGCGGGCACTCGATGTAGGTGTTGGTGATCTTGAACTGGCGCGCCAACCCAAGGATCTCGATCTGGTCCGTAAGCAGCTTGTGGACCGAATCGGAAATGCTGTTCTGCAATTCTCGAGTGCACAGCACCCGCTCATACTGCCGCGCCGTGATGATGACCAGCGCCCGGGCGACCTGCCATGACTTGCCTGACCCCCGGCCGCCGTAGAGCACCTTGTAGCGCGCCGGCTGCCACAGGATGTCGAACGGTTCATAGAACTGGGCGTCGACCTCCACGGTCAGAACGCGCTATTGAGCACGCGCACGATGAATGCGCCTTCGAGCGTCTCGCCAAAGCTGGTTCGCACCGTCGGCGTCACCACCACGTCAAACTGCGTCCGGCCGGCGGGCAAGGTCGCGCCGGAAATCGTCGCCTGGACCACCTGTCCGGCGCCCGACGTGTTGCCGTCCGGGTAGGTCTGCGCCGAGACACTGATCGCCGGCGGCCCGAAGGTCAGCGATCCGCCCGACATGCTCGCGGAGGTGATCGTCTCGCCCGGAGAGCAGATGGACGTCATGTCCACGTCAACCAGTAGTGTTTCGCCGGGCAGCATCTCGATGTACTGGATCAGCGCCGACATCAGACCGAAGCGCGGTGTCACATGCACGACAGTCGCGTTGCCCTGGATCAGCGTGCCGAGAATCCCAGACCCATACCCCGTTCCGCTCCCCACCCCCACCAGCGCCAGCGCAGACCGCAGCGCACCCGAGCCCGAACCGACGCCAGAGCCGCTGCCAGACAGCGCCACGGCCTGCGTGAGCGTGCCGGAGCCGGAGCCAATGCCAGAGCCGGAGCCGGCGAGGGCGACGGCCAGCGTGAGAGCGCCAGAGCCTGAGCCGATGCCGGAGCCGGAGCCGGTCAGGGCGAGCGCGGACGCAGATACGGCAATGACGCCGAATGCAGCGAACCCGATCGGGCCGAAGCCGCTCATGGCTTACTCGGCACTCCGCTTCTTGCCCTTCGGTGTCACTTCCTCGACCGGCTTGCGCTTCTCATCCAGCAGCGCCAGCGCCTCGACCATGTCGCCCTGCGCGCGCTGCTGCTGCTCGACGTACTGCGCTTCGATCTTCCGGAACAGCGCGTTCGCGCGGTGCAGCGGCAGGTTGCCGATGGCTTCGATCATCAGGTCGGCTTCGGGCTGGGTGAGGTCGAATTTCATGATTAGGCTCCGAGCAATCCGTATGCTTTCAGGTCCAGAATGAGCTGAGCAAGCTGTTCTGCTGTTTGCAGCAGGGTCGCCGTTGCCCCAGGAAAGTTAGCCGTCTTGACATTCCCTGTCGGAGTGCCGTACCCAACTGC
>JAGWIL010000203.1 GCA_028866335.1 Rhodospirillales bacterium | reverse complement strand
GGCCGCGCCGCATTGGCAGCGTCTATGCCCGGCAAATACGCCAATCCAAGGTCAAGCAGCCGCACCTCACCAGTTTCCAGCAACATCACATTGTCCGGCTTCAAATCCCGGTGCACCACCTCGATGGCGGCAAGATCCTGCACCGCCTCACACAGCCGGAAAGCGATACCCATACCCTCCGGCAGGCTCATCAGCGGCGCGTGGTTCAGGCGCTTCTCCAGCGTTTCGCCATGGTAAAGCGGCATAACCAAATAAAGAGCGCTGCGGCGCTCGGGCGGCAGCTCGATATATTCCACCACGTTCTGGCTGCGCACGGCAGCACCAATCCATGCCTCGCGCATAAACCCGGCGGTAAACACTTCGTCTTGCAGCATCGAAGGCAATGGAATTTTTAATGCCACCTCCCGTTTGGTGCGCAAATCCTTCGCCGCCATCAGCCTCGTGTAGCGCCCCCGGAACAAAGCGGTACCAATTTCGAAATCATCCCAGACATCACCTTCGCGGGGGGCAGGGCGGATAGGCAGATGCGCCAGTGCCGAACGGGCTGTGTCATCCTCTCCCGCGTCAGGCACGGATTGTACACGCAGCGCCATCACCGACTTATCCGGCGATGGCAAACCCGCCAATGCGGCCAGGGCGGCATCGGCCAGCCCCTCCTCTCCAGCGCGCGCCAGCAGCGGCAGCAAGACTGGGTAAACACCCTCACCCCCGTTCAGCCCGGCAATGAGCAGATACACATCCCCTACTTCAACCTCCGCCTCGCCCAAATCCAGCGCCAGCTCGGCGGCCAGCCCCAAGGCCCTGGCGGGCATGAAGGGGGTGGGTTCCACCGGATGGATATGGGGCTGCATGAGCGGCGTGAGGGTAGCCCCACGCAGCCTGTACATCTGGCAGGCCCCCAGTTGCGCCAGCCCGACCCGCCTGCCTTGCAACAACAGGGCCGAAAGCGAAACTTGCGCGCTGCCCTGCACCTGCCCCCTCAGCCAACGGTTAACCGAGGCCAGCGCCGCCGCCGCCGCCTTGCCAGGCGACAAGGTTCGCCGCGCACTGAAATAGCCTTCCGCGAAGGTGTGTACGGCACTCTGCACCGCCGCACGAGCGGCGGGTGCATCCCCGTGGGCACGCGCAATAACGGCCAGCGCCCCGCGCTCCGGCACACAGAACTCCCCCCCCTCATAGAGTGCAAAAAAATTCGCTGGTGTTTCACCTGCCGTGAAACCCACAGCGATGGACAAGCTTGATGCTGCCTGTTCAGCCATTGCGGCTTGCGGCGGGCACCCAAAGCACATCCGCCCCGCCCATGCCGTTGGCAGCACGGGCCAGCACGAAAAGCAGGTCTGAAAGCCGGTTGAGGTAGACCAGAACCAACCGGTTCACGGCCTCTTCCGGGGTTTCCAGCAATTGCACCACCGCGCGCTCCGCCCTGCGCGCCACGGTACGGGCAAAATGCAACCGCACCGCGGCCGGGCTGCCCGAGGGTAGAATAAACGAGGTTAGCGGTGGCAAAACGGCAGTGACAGCATCAATCTGCCCCTCCAGCCAAGCAATTTGCGATTGCACGATCCGCAAGGCAGGCGCCTGCCCCTCTATGATCGGCGTGCACAGATCCGCCCCGAGATCGAATAGGTCATTCTGAACTCGCATCAAGATCGCATCCGCCGGAGCATCGGCTTCCAGCCTCGCCAGACCAATGGCGGCGTTGGTTTCATCCACCTCGCCAATTCCCACAATCCTGGCGGCAGATTTTGGCACACGGGCACCATTCCCCAGAGAGGTCTCACCATGATCGCCACCTCTGGTATATATTTTGTCGAGCTTAACCATGCGGGAAATGCACCATGTCCCGCCTGGATCGGCAAGGGCCTTATCGCCCTCCAGGCAGCAATGTAACTCCGCATCTGTCATAAATATTGAATTACAATTTTGTAATTCAATACACAAGCGAACATGAAATTTTCTAAATGCGAGTTAAAATCTGATTAGCTAAGGTATTTTCATCGTATTTCTGATACAACTCTTTTATATTAGAAATCTTCGCAAGCTTTTGTAAACCAGCAAAGCACAGTAAGCTTTGTATTTTCTCTGCATTCCGCTTGTAAATCATAAATCAATGAATTTTTTAGACATTCATTAACCATAAACTCGAGCGGGGCGGACAACACGTTAACCGTGCATAATTTTGCTGACGCCGCCTGTTTTGCCAGCTAATCAATTACTTGCGTGGAGGCTTTCAACAAAGCATCACTGGCATTGTTCTCTGTTTTTAATGGGAGAGACGACGTTGAGCGGAATTGTAACCATTTCTGGTAACATAAACGGCTCCTATAGCGGCCAAATTCTGGATATCGTTTCTGGCTCCCCAACAATCGATGGTGGCTCCAACACGGTGCAGAGCGCTGCTTCTGGAATCGGCATCGTGCTCAACAGCGGCAATAACGCCATCACCCTCGGTGGTTCCGCCGATACACTTGTGGCCGGCAACGCTGCTGGCGGGGGCGTCAACGGCGATACGTTGTTACTCACCGGAAACTACAACGTTATTGAAGATAACGGCTTCAGCGGTGGCGGCGTTACCATCAACGGTAGCTATAATAACTTCAGCTCCCAGCAACGTATCGAGACAACGAACATCGTCGTCAACGGCAACAACGATACCGTCTCGGCGATGTATGTGAACGGCAATTTTGTAATCACCGGCAATAATGCTCTGGTCTATGCCAATAACGGTGCGTTCACGGTGAGTGGATCGAACGACACAATATTCGCGGCAAATGCACAGAGCATCCTCATTACTGGCAATGGTGCCACGGTGGTGGACGAAGCCGGGCCAGGATCCTTGTTCCCGACAGCCTTACTGCGCGGCGCCACTCAAGCAGCCCAGGATAGCACGCCCGGCACGTCTATTTCCATTACGGGCTCCGGTGCCAACGTCACCACCTTTAATAACAACAACACGGTGGCGAGCAGCGGCAGCGGCAATTCCGTCTCTCTGCAAAGCTTCGGCAATTCGGCAACAGTTTCCGGCGGCAACAGCAGTGTTGCCGCGCAATCACAGTTGGAAACCATCAGCGTGGCGGGCGCGCAAGATACGGTTAGCACCTCCACCTCTCTGTTTTCCAGCACAACCTCCAGCACGGTGCCCTCTTCAACCGTCTCGGTCGACAGTGTCGTGGCTGCGTCCACCACTTATAACGCCGGCACACCAACCATTACCGACACCATACCCGGCAGCGGCCCCAGCATTGTTAACATAACTGCAGGCGGCACCAGTATCGTTGCCACTGCTGGTAACACCTATAATGATAGTGTCGGCAACAACAATTACACCCTTGGCGGCGGCACCAGGCTCAACCTTGAATCCGGCGGGAGCACTGTAAACGTAGCCGATGGGCAGTTCCTCACTCAAGACACGCTGGGAGGAACCGCATCCTCCCCGAACACGATCATCATTGGCTCTGGCAGCGTTGTCGATCTTACTGCTTCAGGTGTACCGGCCGGTTACGATGTTCTCAGCGTCAATGGTAGCGGAAACTCCGGCTTCATCTACGGCGCGCCACAAAACGCGCTTTATCTTGGCGGCAGCGATAATATTTTCGCGGTGCTGGCAAATCAAAGCGCCAGTGGTAGCACTGGCAGCCTGTTATCCGTTACAGGAGACGACACGCTCTCGGTATGGTCCGGCAATAACAGCATCGTCGCCAATAATGGTGCCGCGCTAGTTGTTGTATCCGGTAACAACACAATCTCTGGCGACAACGCGGCCCTCACACTGCAAGGCGATGGCAACTTCGTCAATCTTACCGGCCAATCCACGATTACAGA
>JAGWIL010000202.1 GCA_028866335.1 Rhodospirillales bacterium | reverse complement strand
ATTATCTGGCTCATGCGCCTATTATCGGCCCCCAGCCCATAGCCTGCAAGGCGGCCAGAACTGCGAGCAGAACATAGCCATATGCGCCCAAGCGGGCATGGCAGTATGTTAAACACAACACATTGATAAAAATATGTTTTATAACTTGGTCGGCACCATATAAATTGCCTTGTCCGGATTTGCGCCCGCAAAATCGCGCGGGCGGATTTGGCGGCGCGCGGGCACTATGCTACCGCAACCGGCACCATGGCAGCACCGCTTATCCTGGTCCTGAACGGACCAAACCTCAATCTCCTCGGCACGAGGGAACCCGATGTGTACGGGCACGGCACGTTGGACGACCTTGAAACACTCTGCGCTGAAGTCGCGGAAGGTGCGGGGCTTTCCATCGAGTTCCGGCAGAGCAACCATGAGGGTGAGCTGATCACCTGGGTGCAGGAGGCGGCCAATTCCGCCGCTGGCCTCATCATTAACCCCGCGGGTTACTCCCACACCTCCGTCGCGCTGATGGACGCGCTGAAGGCGATCGATATCCCAATCATCGAGGTGCATCTCTCCAACATCCACCAGCGGGAAGCCTTCCGCCAGCACTCTTATGTGTCCCATGCGGCCACCGGCGTGATTTGCGGGTTGGGGTTTGCGGGCTATAGGCTCGCTCTGCTGGCCCTCTCTGAAATTCTGGAAGAAGACGAACAATGAGCCTTTCCTTCGACCCGAAGGCGCTTGCGGAACTCGCGGCGCTGCTGAACAAAACCGGCCTCTCCGAGATTGAGCTGGAGGAGGGTGGCCGCAAAGTTCGCCTTGCCCGAATTTTAGCGCCGGTTGCCGTGCCGGTGGCGGCCGCACCCGTGGCTGTTGCCGCCCCAGCACCCGCCGCCACCACGGCGCCCGCTTTGGCACCCGCGGCTGACCCTGGCAAGCATCCAGGTGCGGTAAAATCCCCCATGGTGGGCGTTGCCTATCTCTCCGCTGAGCCCGGCACACCGCCTTACGTATCGGTTGGCCAGAAGGTTGAGGCCGGTGCAACCGTGCTGCTGATCGAGGCGATGAAGACCTTCAATCAGATCAAAGCTCCGCGCGGCGGCACCGTAACGCAGATTCTCGTGGCCAGCGGTTCGCCGGTGGAATTCGACGAGCCGTTACTGATCATCGAGTGACCAGGACCCGCGGCTGACATGTTTAAAAAAATCCTGATCGCCAATCGCGGTGAAATCGCGCTGCGCGTTTTGCGCGCCTGCCGCGAAATGGGCATCGCCTCTGTTGCCGTGCATTCCACCGCCGATGCCGAGGCTATGCATGTGCGCCTGGCCGATGAAAGCGTATGCATCGGCCCGCCTTTGGCGCGGGACTCGTACCTTAACATGCCTGCGATCATCTCGGCGGCGCTCATCACCGGGGCGGAGGCGATCCACCCCGGCTATGGTTTCCTTTCCGAGAACGCCAAATTCGCGGAAATGGTGGAGGCTCATGGGCTGGTGTTCATTGGCCCCACGGCTGAGCATATCCGCATGATGGGCGACAAGATCACCGCCAAAACCACTATGGCCGCCTTGGGCGTGCCGCTGGTGCCGGGCTCGCCGGGTGAGCTTGCCTCGCTGGAAGAGGCGCATGAGGTGGCGGAACGGATCATGTATCCTGTGCTCATCAAAGCCGCTGCGGGCGGCGGTGGGCGCGGCATGAAAGTGGCGAGGGCCAAGGAGGAGCTCGACTCTGCCTGGCGCGAGGCCCGTGCCGAATCCCTTGCCGCCTTCGGCAACAACGCGGTCTATATGGAGAAATATCTCGACAGGCCGCGCCATATCGAGTTGCAAATTCTGGCGGATAACCATGGCGAAGTGGTGCATATCGGCGAGCGGGACTGCTCGCTCCAGCGCCGCCACCAGAAAGTGCTGGAAGAAGCCGGTTCGCCGGTCATTACCGCCGAGGCGCGCGATGCCCTGGGCAAAACCGCGACGGATGCGCTGAAGAAATTCGGCTACCGCAACGCCGGCACGCTGGAATTTTTGTACCAGGACGGGCAGTTCGCCTTCATTGAGATGAACACCCGTTTGCAGGTGGAGCACCCGGTTTCGGAAATGATTTCCGGGCTGGACCTTGTGCGTGAGCAAATCCGCATCGCGGCGGGCGCGCAGCTGGGCTATACGCAGGAGGATCTGACCTTCTCCGGCCATGCCATCGAATGCCGCATTACGGCGGAAGACCCGGTTACCTTCACGCCATCCCCTGGCAAGGTGGAGGTTTTTCACCCGCCCGGCGGGCTAGGCGTGCGGGTGGATTCGGCGCTCTATGCCGGTTACCGTGTGCCCCCGCATTACGACAGCCTGATCGCCAAGCTGATCACCTATGGCAAAACCCGCGATGAGGCCATTGCCCGTATGCGCCGGGCTCTCACGGAATTTGTCGTCACCGGGATCAAGACAACCATCCCGCTGCATCAGAAAATTCTCGAAAATCCGGAATTTCAATCCGGCGAATACACCATTCATTGGTTGGAGCGTTTCGTCTCCGAGGAGTGAAGCGCCCTCTATATTCGTGATTGAGGGGCCGCCTTTTTGCCGAGGGCGGCCCTTTTGTGTTCCGCGGTCTGGCTTGCCCGCGCAGCAGCGCGATATTTGGGGCCATGACCAACCCGACAGACCTTGTTGCCCTGCAAACCAGCCCACCCGCCTTCACAAGGGAGGCGGCCGAACGAATGGCCCGGGAGTTTTTTGGAGCGGCCGGGGAAGCCCGACCACTTTATGGCGAGCGGGACCAGAATTTCCGCATCAAGACCACCGAAGGCCCGGGGATAATTTTCAAAATTCTCGGCCCCACGGAGCTGCCGGAGGCGGTGGAGTTCCAGATTTCCGCCCTGGATCATATCAAGATGATGGACCCCAGCCTGCCGGTGCCGCGCGTGTGCCGTACGGCGGCCGGCGAGGCTTATGTTTACGTGAAGGACGCGGCGGGCACGCCGCATATGGTGCGGGCGCTGGAATTCCAGCCGGGGCAGGTGATGGATGCCATCGAGCCCACGCCCGGCCTGCTGCGCGATGTGGGTGCCACGCTGGCGCGGCTGAACAAGGCGATGGCGAATTTTTTTCACCCCGGTGCCGGGCAGAAAATTGTGTGGGACCTGCGCGCCATCGAGACCATGCGGCCTTTCGCGGCGTTGATTGAACCGGCGGCGGACCGGGCGCTGGTGGAGGACGTGCTGGATCGGTTTCTGGCCTTCCGCCCGGCGCTGGCCCGGCTGCGCCACCAGCCGGTGCATAACGACCTCCACCCCGGCAACATGCTGGTGAACGAGGATGCCAGCCGCCTGATCGGGCTACTGGATTTTGGGGACATGATCCATGGTCCGCTGATTTTCGATCTGGCCGTGACCGCCGCCGAAACGGTGGGGGACGCGCTGGACCCCATTACCTATGCCGCCCATGTGGTCGCCGGATATGATGCGGTGAACCCGTTGGAGCCCGTGGAGTTCGAGGCGCTGTTCGAGGCGATCATCGCCCGCCATGCGCTGGCCGCCACCATCATGGCCTGGCGCCAGCGGAACGACCCGGCCGGGGCGGAGAAGCTGGCGGCGCTGGCGGGCATCGGCATTGCCGCCATTCAGGCTTATATGGTTGAAGGCAAGGAGAGGGTGGTGGCGCGCTTCCGCGCCGCCTGCGCCGCGCCGATGGCGGCGGACAGCACGGGCCTGGCCGCCCGGCGGTTTGCCGTGCTGGGCAAAGGGCTGGAGCTTTCCTACGAGCAGCCGGTGCATCTGGTGTATGGCAAGGGCGTGCATCTCTACGCGCCGGACGGCACGGAGTATCTGGATGCCTATAACAACGTACCCTCCGT
>JAGWIL010000201.1 GCA_028866335.1 Rhodospirillales bacterium | reverse complement strand
GTCGATACTGCCTGGCCCGCACACCACTACCGGCAGATGCAGCGTTTCCTTAAACAATCCGCCCTCCGTGCCAAAGCCGATCTTGCCCGGCTGTGTGCCGGAAATCTGTAGCATCTTTCGGACAAATGCGTCGTTCTGATCAGTCTCTAGCCCAGGGTATTCATTGGTGATTTCAATCGTTATGCGCCCTTTGCCGTGGTGCGAGGCAATTTCCGCCGCGCGGCCGCGCAGCCGCTCCACAAGGGCGCGCGGTTCGTCTCCCGCCACATTGCGGATCTCGAATTGCATTTCGCAAAATTCGGGCACGATATTCAGCGCCGTGCCACCTTTTATAATGCCCACCTGCACGCTTGTTGTGGGGAACGGGTAAGCGTCATCATGCGCCCCGCTTTCAGCAAGCTCTGCTTGCAGCGTGTGCGTCGCGCACACCATTTCCGCTGCCAGTGAAATGGCATTGCACCCCAATGCCGGGTTGGCGGAATGGGCCGGCTGGCCAAAGCAGCGCACACAGCCTGAAAGCTTGCCTTTATGCCCAGTTGCGATTTTTTGTTCGGTCGGCTCGCCGATCACGCAGCCCTCCGCCTGAAAATTTTCCTTCGCCAGGCGCGCCAGCAAATCCCGCACGCCTATGCAGCCAATTTCCTCATCATATGAAAAAGCAAGATGCAGCGGGCGGGCGAGTTTGGTTTTATCCGCCCTGGCGGCTGCACTTAACGCGGCGGCCAGAAAGCCCTTCATGTCGCTGCTGCCCCGGCCATACAGTTTCTTGTCTTTGGCGGTGAGAATAAACGGGTCTGTGGTCCAGGCTTGCCCCGCCACGGGTACCACATCGGTATGGCCGGAGAGCACAATGCCCGCCCCCGTCTCTGGCCCAAAACTCGCCAGCATGTTGAATTTCCCCGGCTTGGCGCCTGCCATGATGTGAATCCGGCCGCCGGCCGCAGTTATCCGTGCCGCACTCCAGCGCATGAGCGCTTCATTGCTATCGGCGCTGACGGTGGGGAAGGAGATGAGTGTCGCCAGGGTTTCTGCTGTGCTTATCATTTGCCTGAATTGTAACGCGACGCGGCATTTGGGGGAAGCGCGAATTTTGCCGTTAAAGCGGGCGTGTAGGGCGGGGCTTGCCTAAGAAATGCCCTGGTAAACAAAAAAAGAATTGCCTCTGCTTCGGTAAATTCAATGCCGATTAAAGATAGATTAGTGTAAACTACCTGTAACATAAAATCATGGAGTGCACCGAATTGGCAGGGGGGTCCCGCTACGACATCTTGTTCGATCATGTCCGCATCGGGCCAGTTGTGGCGAAAAACCGTTTCTTCCAAGTGCCGCATTGCAACGGTATGGGCTATCGTGACCCCTCCGCTTTAGCCACCATGCGCGCGGTAAAGGCGCAAGGCGGCTGGGGCGTGGTTTGCTCCGAGCAGGCGGAAATCCATCCCAGTGCCGAGATCTGCCCCTTCATTGAGTTGCGCGTATGGAGCGAACAAGACGTGCCGATGCTGGCGCGCATTGCCGATTCCATTCATCAATATGATTCACTGGCCGGCTTGCAGCTTTGCCATAATGGCATGAATGCGCCGAACCTGTATTCGCGGGAAATTCCGATGGGGCCGTCGGATCTGCCGGTGTTCTCGGTGTTCAACGACCCTGTGCAGGCCCGCGCAATGGACAAGCATGACATTCGCAACCTACGCAAATGGCATCGCGATGCGGCACTTCGCGCCAAACGCGCGGGGTACGACATCGTTTATGTCTACGCCGGAAAACTATTCGGCGGTCCGATGTTTTTTCTCTCTCGCCGGTTCAACCAGCGCACGGACGAATATGGCGGCAGCCTGGAGAACCGCGCTCGTTTGTTGAAAGAGCTGATCGAGGAAGTAAAGGACGCTGTAGGTGATTCCCTTGGTGTGGCCTGCCGGATTTCGATGGATGAGATGATCGGTGAGGAAGGTTTTCACGCAGCCGAGGCACGGGATGTCATCGCGCATCTGGGTGAAGTGCCGGACCTTTGGGACCTCACTTTGTCATCCTGGGACAATGACAGCCAAACTTCACGGTTTGCTGACGAGGGCTACCAGGAACCGTATGTTCTCGGCGTGAAGCAGCTCACCACCAAGCCGGTTGTCGGCGTCGGGCGTTTTACCTCGCCGGATACGATGGTGCGAATGGTCCGCCAGGGCATTCTCGACTGCATCGGCGCGGCGCGGCCTTCCATCGCGGACCCCTTTCTGCCGGAAAAAATCCGCCAAGGCCGCATTGAGGATATCCGCGAATGCATCGGCTGCAATATCTGCGTTTCGGGCGACCACACGTCATCTATCATTCGTTGCACCCAGAACCCTTCCATGGGCGAGGAATGGCGGCGCGGCTGGCACCCTGAATATATCAGGCCGAAGGAAAGCAATGCCCGCGTGCTGGTGGTGGGCGGCGGCCCCGCCGGGCTGGAAGCGGCGATGATGCTGGGGCGGCGCGGCTATGGAGTGGCGCTGGCCGAGCGCGGGCGGGAGTTGGGTGGGCGTTTGATTGCCGAGCGTCGGCTACCCGGCCTTTCCGCCTGGGGCCGGGTGGCGGATTACCGCATCGGCCAGATCGCGCAGATGGCCAATGTCGAAACCTTCTTCGAGAGTGATCTCTCCGCCGAGGATATTCTTGCTTTCGGATTCGAACATATCGTACTGGCCACCGGCAGCATTTGGCGCCGGGACACGGTGGCGCGCAACAGCCTTAGCCCCGTGCCGCTCGATGGCGTCGAAATTTTCACCCCGGATGATCTGATGGCGGGCAAGAGGCCGAAGGCGAAGCAAGTGCTGCTTTACGATGATGACCATTATTATATGGGCGGTGTGTTAGCAGAGCTTCTGGCCGGGGATGGCTACGAGGTAACGCTTGTTACCCCTGCCTCTGGCGCATCCGCATGGACCTCCAACACCATGGAGCAGCATAAAATTCAGGCCAGGTTACTGGACCATGGCATTGCCATCCGCGCGAACAGGATTTTGACGAAAGCAGAACCGGGCCAGGCCGTTCTCGCCTGCACATTCACCGGACGCGAAGAAAAACTTGAGACTGGTGCTGTGGTTCTCGTCACGGCCCGGCTGCCGCGCCTTGACCTGGCGCAAGTGCTCCGCGCCCGCGAGGCGGATTGGGCGGATGCAGGCATAAGCAGCGTGACCGTAGCTGGCGATGCGCTTGCCCCCGGCACAATCGCCGCCGCCGTATGGAGCGGCAGGCGCTACGCCGAAGAGTTCGACACCGTGAAAGACCCCGACGCGCTACCCTTCCGCCGGGAAGTGGCGGAGCTGCTGCCGTTTGATCTCAGCGCCGTGATGGCGCCCAACCCCTAACGTAAAGGACCATGCCTATGGCCGCGGAATCTCCAGGAAGAGTCGAGCAACACACCATTTACCAAATTCCGTTGGACCAGCGCCACGGCACCTGGAAAGATCTGTTCACCATCTGGTTCGGCTCGAACATCATGATGCTGACAATCGTTACCGGCGCGCTGGCGAGTTCGGTTTTCAAACTGGATTTCATGAGCTGCTGCCTGTCCATTATTGTTGGCAATCTTGCGGGCGCTGTGTTCATGGCGCTGCATTCGGCGCAAGGGCCGCGGCTTGGCGTGCCGCAAATGGTGCAAACCCGGGGGCAATTCGGCACCATCGGCGCGGTGCTGGTGGTGGCTATTGTCATCGTCATGTATGTTGGGTTTCTGGCCTCCAACATCGTGCTTGGCGGGCAGTCTCTGCACACCATCGCGGGCGGCATCGATGAGCATCTGCTGATTGTGTTCATCGCGGTGGTCAGCGTCATCGCCACTATTTTCGGTCACGATCTCATTCACGCCTATGCGCG
>JAGWIL010000012.1 GCA_028866335.1 Rhodospirillales bacterium | reverse complement strand
AAAAAAGGCGCGGGCGGACATTAATGACGCCAAACCGTCGATGGAAACCGTGCGCATCACCGGTCCCGACTTGGATCAGCGTGCGGCGCTAGAACGAGCTCGTGGCCGCATGGTCGTTGGCGCCTTCATGTTCATCTGTTTATTCAGTGTTCTGGCGTTGAAGTTGGTCTGGGCGACGATTATTGCTCCCATTCACCCAAGCGCTGCGCAAATTGCAGCCATGGCGCCTAAATTGAGTGTGACGCCGCCACCACCGGGGCGTGCTGATATCATGGACCGTAACGGTACCATTCTTGCGGTTTCTTTGCCTGGAGCTTCGCTCTATGCAAATCCACAACAGGTATCAGACCCTCAAGCTGCCGCGACAATGCTGGCTAATGCGCTACCTGGTGCCAACCCTGCATGGCTTGCACATGCAATGGGTGCCGGCTTGCTGCCCAACAAACGCAAGGAGTTTGCATATCTTGATCGGCGCCTGACACCTCAAGAAGAGCTGGCGGTCAATTCACTTGGAATACCAGGGATTTATTTTGAAAATCGTGAAGAACGTCATTATCCCGATGGTGATTTAGCAGCACATATTTTAGGTGGCGTGAACATTGATTCCTCCGGCCTGGCCGGTGTCGAAAAATACTTCAATAAACAACTGACGACAGACCAACAACCACTGCAACTTTCGATTGATGCCGGTATTCAAAGTATTGTGCATGATGAGCTGGCTTCCGCCGTGAAAGAGTTTCAGGCACCTGGTGCTTGTGCAATCGTAATGAATATTCATACCGGCGAGGTGTTGGCGATGGTCAGCCTGCCGGATTATGACGCAAATAATTACCGCGACACCTCACCGAATAATCAATTCGACCGCTGTGTGAACGGACTCTATGAGCCTGGGTCGGTTTTTAAACTGCAAACGATCTCCATGGCTTTGGACAGCGGCATCGTACATTGGTGGGATTATTTTGATACTACGCATCCTTTACGGATCGGACGTTTTCAGATCACTGATTTTGAGCCCGCGCATACCTGGATGGCGATTCCACAGATTTTGAATGTGTCCTCAAATATTGGGGCCTCCCGAATCGCGACGATATTGGGCCCTAAAATCGAGCAGGCATGGTATGAGAAGCAAGGCTTTTTTAAGCCGCTGAACGTCCAGCTTCCGGGTCCGCCGGTGCCGTTATTTCCCTCCAAAAGCAATTGGGGGTTAGCGGCCACAATGACGGTTTCCTTTGGTGCCGGTATTGCCATTTCGCCTTTGCAGCTTGTTGCCGCAACGGTGCCGATTTTGAATGGCGGAATTCGCTATTCCGCGACATTGTTGAAGGTTGACCCCAACGGCCCACAGCCGCAGGGCATCAGAATCATGCAGCAATCCACATCAGACATCATGCGCAAGCTGATGACGAATGTGGTATTGTTTGGCACCGGCCAATATGCGGCGGTGCCAGGGTATGTGGTTGGCGGCAAAACCGGAACGGCGCAGGTTGTAGGCCCAAATGGCCGTTATCTTCTCCATACCAACAACGCCTCCTTCATGGCTGCTTTTCCCATGCAGGACCCGCAATATGTTATCTATGTATTGGTGATGCAGCCTAAACCGGACGCAACGACTCATGGGTTTACAACAGGTGGCTATATTGCTGCGCCGACTGTTTCCAGGATCATTACCCGTATGGGCCCAATGCTCGGGATCATGCCGTCTTCTGGAGACGAATTGGCACAGCTTGATGCCCAGTGGACCGTGCCCTTGGACCCTTCTCCCCCGCAGGGGCAGCGCGCGTTGGGGCCTAGTGATCCGCTACCGCCTGGCGCGAATGCGTTTGCGTACGAATTAATGGGGAAAAAGCCGCCCGTTGCGGCCGCTGATGGTCGGCCAGCCAGGGGGGCGAAAATCCAACCTGCTGCTTCTAAAGGGCATAAACCTTTACACGGTGGCATCATGGCGCCGGTCTCTCCGATGATGAACAGCCACATGACCGCGCGGGACACTGGGAATGAGCAGGGTTGAAATGCAGGGTGTGGCAGGCATTACAGCAGATAGCCGGGCAGTGCAGCCTGGTTATCTTTTTGCCGCCTTGCCCGGCGTTAAGTCTGATGGCCGCCGGTTTATTGGCGAGGCAGTCGCCAGGGGCGCAATTGCAGTGCTTGCCCCTGAGGGCACGCCGTGGCCGCCGGGAGTACCGCCGCGCCGGCTGATTACGGCTCCAGACGCAAGAGCAAAGCTCGCAGAGCTGGCTGTAGAATTTTTTGGCCGCTTGCCAGAGCGGTTGGTGGCGGTGACAGGCACCAATGGTAAAACGAGCACGGTAGATTTCTTGCGGCAAATTTTGGCTCTTTCCGGGCGTGGAGCGGCTTCTGTAGGTACGTTAGGAATAATCGCACCGGGCCATGAACCATCTGGTAGCTTAACCACGCCAGACCCCGTAACGCTTGCGCAAGCCTTGGCCGGGCTTGCACGCGAAGGGGTAAACGATGTGGCAATGGAGGCTTCCAGCCACGGGCTAGATCAGCACAGATTGGATGGATTGCGCTTTAACGCTGCCGGCTTCACTAATTTGACACGCGATCATTTAGACTATCACGGGTCTATGAAGGCGTATGGCGCGGCCAAGCTGCGTCTGTTTGAGGCGTTGTTGAAGCGTGGTGGCGCGGCGCGGGTGATGGCGGATGTCGATCCCGAATTGATTGAAAAAATTCAGGAATGCGCTGCTGCAAATGGGCAGGGCTTTGAGGCCGTTTTTGTTGAACATGTCATGCCCCGGCCTGATGGGCAGCTCGTTCATATCAATGGAAGAGCAGTTGAACTGCGCTTACCGGGACGCTTTCAGGCGGATAATGCAGCCCTTGCGGCAAGCTTGGCGGAAGCAGTTGGTGTAACGGATGCGCTCGGGTTTTTGCCGCAGCTTACGGGTGTACGCGGACGTTTGGAACGAGCTTTGATGTTGCCTAACGGTGCAGCGGTGTATGTTGACTATGCCCACACGCCAGATGCGATAGCGCGTGTGCTCTCTGCACTGCGGCCTCATGCCTCAGCGCGGCTGCACATTGTTTGCGGCGCGGGCGGAGACCGCGACCCAGGCAAGCGGCCCCTTATGGGAGCAGAGGCTGCGAAGGCTGCGGATATTGTGATTGTAACGGATGATAATCCCCGCAGTGAAGATCCAGCGCTCATTCGTCGCGCTATAATCTCGGCTGCCCCAGATGCGATTGAAATTGGTGACCGCCGGGCTGCGATTGCCGCGGCCCTGGAAGGGTTGCGTGAGGGGGATGTGTTGGTAGTGGCAGGGAAGGGGCATGAGCAAGGCCAGATTGTAAAAGGCGAGGTCATTCCCTTCGATGATGTCGCAACCATCCGCGAACTAGGCGGTGCATCGTGAACATACTGTGGACGGCAGAGGAGCTAAAAAACCTTTTTGCAACCGCGCAAGGATGGGGCGTTTCCGGCATTTCTATCGATACGCGCAGCCTTCAGCCCGGAGATTTGTTCGTGGCCTTGGCTGCCGAGCGGGACGGGCACGATTATGTGGAAGCCGCATTTTCCAAGGGCGCGGCGGCGGCACTCGTCTCCCGCCCAATGGCGGGAAATACTATTCTTGTACCAGATACGTTCAAAGCATTGGAGGTTATGGGCAAAGCTGCTCGTGCGCGCTCTGGTGCGAAGGTTTTGGCGGTAACGGGCTCGGTTGGCAAAACGACTGTAAAGGAGATGCTTCGCCGCACGCTCTCGGCTTTCGGTAAAGTGCACGCTGCGGAGGCAAGCTTTAATAATCATATCGGCGTGCCGCTTTCCTTGGCGCGGATGCCGCGCGACTCGCAATTCGGAATATTTGAAATTGGCATGAATCATCCAGGGGAAATTGCGCCTCTGGCGGCTTTGGTACGGCCGGACATTGCCCTAATAACCTGTGTCGATAAGGCTCATCTTGGGCTTATGGGGTCAGAACTAAAGATCGCCAAGGAAAAGGCCAGCATCTATGCGGCCCTTGCCCCTGATGGCAAGGCGATTATCCCCGGTGAGACCGCCTATTTGCAGGTGTTGCGCGACGCTGTGCCCGCAGGTTGTTGCGCGCTTCTGTTTAATGGTCCGGAGGCGCGCCTGCTCGATGTTTTAACCGGACCAGAAAATTCTGAAGTTGCAGCAGAAGTTCTTGATTGTAAGGTGTATTTTCGGTTGTCCGCCCCTGGCCGCCATATGGCGAGCAATGCATTGGCGGCTCTCACGGCAATTGCGGGGCTAGGGCTGGATGTTGAAAAAGCCGCGGCGGCGCTTAACGGGTTTACCCCCTATGCCGGGCGGGGAGCGCAGCGGATTCTTAAACTCTCCACCGGAGAAAAAATTCTGCTGCTTGATGAGAGCTACAACGCATCCGGCGCTTCGATGCGCGCGGCTTTTTCTGTTTTAAAGCTTCAGCACGGCCGCCATGTAGCCGTGCTGGGCGATATGCTGGAACTGGGCGAGTACAGCAATGCCGAGCATTTGGCTCTGGCACCCGCGTTGCGAGAATGCGCGGATTTGGTTTTTGCCGCCGGAGCGGGTTGCGGGGCTTTATTCGAATCGTTGCCCCAAGCCATACAGGGTGGGCACGCGCCGGACGCTGCGGCTCTTGCGCCTATGGTCAAGGCCGCATTGCGCGATGGTGACGCTTTGCTGGTTAAAGGGAGCTACGGCAGCCGTATGCGTGATGTGATCTCTGTCCTAGAAAGTCACGGCTGATGTTCTATTGGCTTTTGCTTCCGCTAGCCGGGCATATTCATGCGTTTAATCTGTTTCGGTATATTTCGTTCAGGGCAGGAGGGGCATGCCTCACGGCGCTCATTATCAGTTTCTGGGTAGGCCCGAAGCTAATTCGCAAATTGCGAGCGATGCAGCGCCATGGGCAACCTATTCGCATAGACGGGCCAGAGCGGCATCTTCTAGAGAAAAAAGGTACACCCACCATGGGTGGCACCCTAATTCTGCTGGCCTTGGGTGCTTCGACGCTGCTTTGGGCGGATTTGTCGAATGGATATGTATGGGCGACGCTGGTTGTAACCTTCGGCTACGGTGCTATAGGCTTCGCGGACGACTTCCTGAAGCTAACCCGGCGTAATACAAAGGGTATTTCCGGCCGTATCCGGCTGCTGGGTGAGGCCGCCATTGGGCTGATTGCGGCACTTTGGATGGTGCATCTCATGCCTCCCGCAATTGCGGAGGGGCTGGCTGTGCCGTTCTTCAAAAATCTGCTCATCCCTCTTGGCTTTCTGTTTCCTCTGTTCGGTTTGCTGGTGATGATGGGTTCGGCAAATGCCGTGAACTTTACCGATGGCCTCGACGGTCTTGCCACAGTGCCGACAATGATTGCCGCGGCAGTGTTTGGATTGATCGCTTACCTCGTCGGCAACCGCATCTTCTCAGGGTATCTCGAAATTCATTTTGTACCCGGCGTGGGCGAGCTGACGGTATTTTTGTCGGCGCTCATCGGGGCGGGAATGGGCTTTCTCTGGTTCAACGCCCCTCCAGCGGCGGTGTTCATGGGTGATACCGGCTCTCTATCCCTCGGCGGTGCTTTAGGTGCCGTTGCGGTGGCGACAAAGAATGAGATTGTGCTTGCCATCGTCGGTGGGCTTTTTGTGGTGGAAACCATCTCCGTCATCGTGCAGGTGTTCTGGTATAAACGCACTGGCAGGCGCGTGTTTTTAATGGCCCCCTTGCATCACCATTTCGAGAAAAAAGGCTGGGCGGAGCCAACCATTGTAATCCGGTTTTGGATTATCTCTATGATTTTAGGGCTGGTGGGGCTTGCCACTCTGAAAATCCGATGATGCAGCCTTTTGCGGGAAAACGTTTCGCAATTGTCGGGCTGGGGCGAGCCGGGCTGCCAGCCGCGCGGCGTTTGCGTGAACTCGGCGCGGAGCTTGTTTTATGGGATGATGATGAGGCCAGCCGGGAAGCTGCATCGGGAGAACAGTTTGTTCTTTCACGACCCAGCAAGGCTGGGAGGGCTTTTGATGCCTTGTTGTTGTCGCCAGGCATTCCGCATCGCCTGCCCAAGCCACATTCAGAAGCGGTGTGGGCGCTAGAGCATGATATCCCGATTCTCACTGACGCTGAGTTGCTTTACCAAGCCGTTCGCGCGCTTGGCAGTAAGGCTCGTTTCGCGGGCATCACCGGCACGAACGGTAAATCCACCACCACGGCCCTGCTAGCACATATTTTAACTGTTGCGGGGGTGCCCAACGCGGCGGGGGCAAATCTTGGCCCGGCGGCGCTCGCCTTGCCGCTTTTGCCGGATAATGGCGTTTATGTGCTCGAAATGTCCAGCTATATGTTGGAGAGACTCGCAACATTGCGCTTCGATGTCGCGGCAATGCTTAATCTTTCGCCCGACCATTTGGACAGGCATGGTGACATGGCTGGTTATGAGGCTGCGAAGCAAGAGATATTTGCGCGCCAGGATTCAGGCTGCACAGCGATTGTCGGCATCGACGATGAGGCGTCGCGCGCTATGGCTGCAAGGCTGTGCATTCGTCCCGCCAAGGTTATCGAAATTTCGGGTAAAGACCATGAAACTGGTGCCGAGGCGCTGCGCGGCGAACATAATGCACAAAATGCGCTAGCCGCAGCGGCTTTGGCCAGGGTGTTGGATGTGCCGGATGCAGCCATTGCCGAAGGGATACGGACCTTCCCCGGGCTGGAGCATCGTGCCCAGCAGGTCGCCATTCGGGAAGGCGTACGCTTTATCAACGACAGCAAAGCGACCAATGCAGACGCAGCCAGCCGTGCCATGGGTGTTTTCGAGCGATTTGTGTGGATTGCCGGGGGCGTCTCCAAAGCCGGTGGCATTGATGAGCTGGCACCATTTTTTCCCCGAATCGAGAAGGCTTTTTTGATAGGTCGAGATGGGGAAGCCTTTGCCAGCCGGTTGAGCGAGGCGGGCGTGGCTAACGACTATGTAGAGACGCTGGAAAAAGCCGTGCCAGCGGCGTTCGATGCCGCCCGATCCGGTTGTCGCGTCGTGCTGTTCTCTCCCGCCACTGCAAGCTTCGATCAATTTCCGAATTTCGAGAAGCGGGGCGAACGTTTCACGGCCCTTGCGAAAGGAGAGATGTGATGCCTCAGCTCTCTCGCGCAGATACCTCCCTTGTCGGGCGTTGGTGGTGGAGTATTGATCGCCTAACCTTGATGGCCCTCGCTGTGCTGTTGGGTATTGGATACGTGCTTGCGCTCGCGGCTTCACCGGGTCTTACCGCGCATATTACCGACCCCCGTACCATGGCGATGATAAAGCAGATTGCTTTTCTGGTTGTCGGTGGGCTGACAATGTTGTTCATGTCGATGCTCTCTCTCCGACAGGTTAAGCTGGCTGCCTTGGGAATGGGTATCGTATTCTATCTGCTTACCCTTTTTACGCTTTTGCACGGAACTGAAGTTGACGGCGCCAGGCGATGGCTGTCACTTCCTGGCTTTACCGTCCAGCCATCAGAATTTCTTCGTCCCGCCTTTATTGTTGTTATCGGATGGTGCATCGCGGAGTCACGCCGTACGCCGGGTTTTCCGGGCAAGCGTGCGGCGTTGTGCGTATTTTTTGCCACGATCGCGCTGCTGAAGATGCAACCCGATATCGGCATGACCTTTCTTTACACCATGGTGGTATTTACTCAGTTCTATCTCGACGGGATGGAAATGAAATGGGTGGCGGTCGCGTCTTCAGTCGTCGCGTTGGCCGGGGTTTATGCCTTCTTCTTCATTACCCACGTCCATACACGTGTCATGATGTTTATTCATCCACCACAAGGTAGCCAAGCGCAAACCGCTTTAATGGCTTTTGGAAATGGCGGCATGTTTGGCCTTGGGCCTGGAGAAGGGCAGGTAAAGCATTTTTTACCAGACGCACGCGCGGATTTTGTTTTTGCAGTAGCAGGTGAGGAGTTTGGGCTCTTTTTCTGTGCCTTCATCATCGCTGTATTCATGGCGGTTGTTCTGCGTGCTATGGTCAGGCTGTTGGCTGAGCCTAATTTGTTTGTGGTGCTGGCTGCTGGGGGGTTGATCGCTGGTTTCGGCATTCAGGCGTTTATTAATATGGCCTCTTCGCTTTCGCTGATTCCGACCAAGGGTATGACGTTACCGTTTATATCTTATGGTGGCAGTGCTGTTCTCGGCACTTCTATACAAATGGGGTTTTTGCTGGCTCTCACGCGTAGGCGTCATGCGGGAGATGTTCAATGAGGGCGGTGGCAAACGGGCCCATCGTTATAGCAGCGGGGGGAACTGGCGGGCATTTTTTTCCGGCGGAAGCATTAGCGGCTGAATTGATAGAACGGGGCGAGCGCGTGGTGCTTCTCACAGATTCGCGCTCGGGCGGTCTTGCATCGCCGGTTTTTACAAAAACCGAAACACATGTTGTGGCCGGTGCTGGCTTGGCCGGGCGCAATGTAGGGCGGGCAATTAAAGGTGCATTGGCGCTAGCCCGAGGCACAATTCAGGCGCGTGTAATTCTAGGCGGCTTAAAGCCTGCTGCTGTCGTTGCTTTTGGGGGATATCCGTCTGTTCCTCCTATACTTGCGGCCTTTAGCATGTGGGGTAGCAAACCTTTTGTGGTGCTCCATGAGCAAAACGCGGTGCTCGGCAGAGCAAACAGGTTTTTAAGTCGATTTGCTAATGTTTTGGCGATAAATTTTCCTTTCACTCAGCGTTTGCCACCTCGAATGAAAACCATTGTGGTGGGTAACCCGGTTAGGCCAGCGATTAGTGAACTCCATGGGCAAGGTTATATTGCGCCCGACAAAACGATTGAGCTCTTGGTCGTCGGCGGCTCATTGGGCGCGAAGATATTTTCTTCGCTTGTGCCTGCAGCGTTAGCAAAATTGCCAGAAAATCTGTGCACCCGTCTGCATGTAACTCAACAGTGCCGGGCGGAAGATATCGAAAGCGTGCGAAAAACGTATAATGATTCTGGTATCGTGGCTGAGCTGTCGCCTTTTTTTAATAATGTCGCGTCCCTTCTGAAGCGAGCGCATCTCATTATTGCCCGCGCGGGTGCTTCAACAGTGACAGAGATTGCGGTGGCGGGAAGGCCAGCAATTTTCATTCCGCTTCCGGGTGCCATTGATGATCATCAAAGGGCAAACGCGGATGCTCTCACCGCAAATAATGGTGCCGTACAATTTGATCAGTCTGGACTAACTGCGGAAATTTTGACGAAAGAAATTGAGATTTTTTTGATGAATTCTGAACGCTTAACGAAAATGGCAGCGGCTTCGGCGCAGATTGGCGAACCCAATGCCGCTGCGCGCCTGGCGGATTTGATCCAAGAAAGGGTACGTGCATGAGGGCGCTGCCGCTTTCAATCGGTCCTTTGCATTTTGTTGGCATTGGCGGAATCGGCATGTCCGGTATTGCTGAGGTATTGCATGAGCTCGGTTACCAGGTTCAGGGCTCTGATCTTTCCGAAAATGCAAATGTCCAGCGCTTGCGCGCAAATGGTATTCCCGTATCTGTTGGGCACGACGCTAAAAATCTCAATGATGCCCAAGTTGTGGTCGTTTCGACGGCTGTGCCAAGAGATAACCCTGAAGTTGTTGCCGCGCGCGCGAAGCTGATTCCGGTTGTACGCCGTGCCGAGATGCTAGCGGAGTTGATGCGCCTTAAATGGGCTGTTGCAATTGGCGGCACACATGGCAAAACCACGACGACTTCGCTGGTTGCAGCCGTTCTGGAAGGAGCGGGGCTTGATCCCACCGTAATAAATGGTGGCATCATCAATGCTTATGGCTCCAACACTCGCCTTGGTTCTGGCGATTGGATGGTGGTGGAAGCGGATGAATCGGATGGTTCTTTTCTGCGCCTTCCGGCGGTGATCGCTATTGTTACAAATATGGACCCGGAGCATCTGGATCATTGGGGTACGAAAGAGGCAATGGAGGCCGGTTACCGCCAGTTCGTTGCGAATATTCCTTTTTATGGCTTTGCGGTGCTATGCATTGATCATCCAGCTGTACAGCAGATGATCTCCGATCTATCGGATCATAGGGTTATTACCTATGGTTTCTCTCAACAGGCAGATGTGCGCGCTGAACGCATTATTTCGTCCAAGGACGGCGCTACCTTCGAAGTTCGAGTTTCCGATCGTATTGCCGGTCGGGCTAGGCGACTTGGGCCGTTCAAGTTGCCTATGCTCGGCAACCATAATGTTCAAAACGCTCTGGCGGCCATCGCGGTATCTTTGGAAATGGAAATCGGCGAGCAGCAGATTAAGGCTGCCCTTGCGAAATTTGCAGGCGTGAAACGCCGGTTTACAAAAACTGGTGAGGCCGGCGGTATCACGGTAATCGACGATTACGGGCATCATCCGGTAGAAATTTCTGCGGTGCTTAAAGCTGCGCGGCAGGCAGGCGCAAGAGATGTGATTGCAGTGGTGCAGCCCCATCGGTTCACGCGCCTGCAAAGCTTGTTTGAAGAGTATTGTGCCTGCATGAATGAGGCAGGTACCGTTATTATTGCAGATGTGTATGCTGCTGGTGAAGCGCCGATTGAGGGTGTAGACAAAGAGACTTTAGTTGAGGGCCTTCGTGCACGCGGCCACCGCTCAGTGGTGGCAATGGCCGATCCCTCTCATTTACCAGAGATGGTACATGCTATCGCACGCCATGGAGATTTCGTTGTATGTCTTGGCGCTGGAAATATAACGCAATGGGCTGCTGTTCTGCCGCAACAACTAGCTGAGCTACAGTCCCAAGCCAGAGCGGCTGGGGTTCGGCGTTGATGATAAGCGAAATTCCATCTACGCGTGGGCGGTTGAAGGAACGCGAACCACTTGCGCCAATGACGTGGTTTCGAGTTGGCGGCCCGGCGGAGTTCATGCTTCGCCCTGCGGACATAGAGGATCTTTGCGATTTTTTGCGACAGTTGCCCCTCGAAGTACCTGTAATGATAATTGGCGCCGCCTCAAATCTTATTATCCGTGACGGCGGGGTTAATGGTGTTGTTGTTAAACTTGCGCGCGGTTTTGGTGCGGTTGAAGTTGAAGCAGACGGGATTATAGCAGGTGCGGCTGCGCTCGATGTTACGGTTTCAGAACACGCAGCAGCAGCAGGGTTGACCGGGTTGGAGTTTCTTTCGGGAATTCCAGGTACAATCGGTGGTGCTGTGGCCATGAACGCAGGTGCGTATGAAGGAGATATGGCTGGCGTACTGGATTGGGTGGATATCGTAACGCGCAACGGTGAATTGAAACGCCTCTCTGTTCAAGAGTTGGGGCTTTCATATCGGCATTCAAACCTGGCCTCCGATACAGTGGTGGTGAGTGTACGTTTACGTGCTCGCCCAGGCGACCCTACCTTGATCGCCGCGAAAATGGC
Source organism: Rhodospirillales bacterium (assembly GCA_028866335.1). The sequence goes on along the minus strand of JAGWIL010000012.1, from coordinate 7,843 downwards.
TGAAATCAAGATTAAGCGGGAAGCTTCTCAGCCAGTCAGGGCGCGCACCGGCGGCTCTACATTCGCGAACCCGGAAGGACAAAAGGCGTGGAAGCTGGTTGATGATGCTGGCTGCAGAGGATTGCGTGTGGGTCAAGCACAGGTTTCAGATTTGCATTGCAATTTTCTATTGAATCTCGGCGGAGCAACCGCGGCCGACCTGGAAGGCCTTGGCGAGGAGGTGAGGCGGCAGGTAAAGCAAAAATCGGGTGTGTTGTTGCGGTGGGAGATTAAACGGATAGGAGTGCCCGCATAATGCGCGTAGCGGTATTAATGGGCGGCATCTCGTCCGAGCGTGAAGTCTCGCTTAATTCAGGGGCTCAAGTAAGTGAGGCGTTGAAAAAAGCGGGTTACGAGGTAACGTCGATTATCGTTACGGCGGATTTAGCAGCGCTTCTAACGGCGTTAACTCCTCGGCCAGATGCCGTGTTCAATGCACTCCACGGCCGTTTTGGGGAAGATGGTACAATCCAAGGAGTTTTGGATTATATTGGCCTGCCCTATACACATTCTGGCGTTCGAGCCTCCGCCTTGGCAATGGATAAGGTGGCAGCAAAGGCCTTATTTGCCGCCGCGGGCCTTCCAATAGCACCCCATAAAATTGTCGACACCGCAGAACTTGCGGAACACGATCCTTTACCGCGCCCTTATGTAGTAAAGCCCGTGAATGAAGGCTCATCTGTTGGCGTCTTCATAGTTAGGGAAGGCGATAACCATCGCGCCGAGATTGCAAGCAACTGGCAATATGGTACAGCCATGGTTGAGCAATATATTCCCGGCCGTGAGCTAACTGTTGGCGTGTTGGATAACCAAGCGCTGACGGTGACTGAAATTATTTCAACCGAAAAATTTTATGACTATCACGCAAAATATGCTGCGGGTGGTTCACGCCACGTCTTGCCTGCCGAAATTCCAGATGACATTGCGAAGGCTGCCAAAGAGATAGCGGTGGCGGCACATAAAGCATTAGGGTGCCGTGGCGCATCACGCGCTGATCTGCGCTATGATGAAGATGAAGGCCGGCTTATTCTGCTGGAGGTTAATACCCAGCCTGGGATGACGGCAACCTCGCTCCTGCCTGAACAAGCAGCATATGAAGGTATGGATTTTCCGACACTTTGCGCCTGGATGGTAGAGATGGCCACATGCCGCGTGTAGAAGCATTAGAGCGCCAGGCGGCTGCGTCGGCACGCCCGCCGATGTCACGAAACCAACGTAACCGTAAACCTGCCCCACCTCAGGACAGGCTTACGCAACGCGCGTTACTTTTCCGGCGAATAAAAAGAAGCCTGAGGCCAGGACTATGGATATTTGGCGTTGGTGCTGTTTTAGTGGTGGGGGCTGAGTTAGTTCGCAGTCTACCAAGCTCATCTCACGTATCCCAACCCGCACTGGCAACGGCAACGACGAGTCCTGAAATATCGACAGCTCCTATGCACCCTGGGTTACTGGCAAATGCGCTTGCCAGTATCGGTTTCCGCATCACCGATATTAAGGTTAACGGAGCAGCAACAACGGATGCTGCCGCGCTCGCTGATGCAATAGGGGTTCGGGATGGTGAGCCGACTTTTGGGTTTTCGCTTAGTGGAATACAGCAGCGCGTACAGGCGCTTGGGCCCGTGCAATCCGTCACGGTGGAGCGGATACTTCCAGGTACATTGGCGGTTAATGTAACTGAGCGTGATGTATATGCGATCTGGCAAACGATCAAGAACGGCCACGTTGCGTTTGAACTTATTGACAAAAATGGCAATGTAATTGCCGATCAGGATGCTGCGGCGGCAAAGCGGCGCGAGCCTTCGTTGTTACTTTTGTCTGGAGCAGACGCGCCAGAGCAGGCGAGCATTTTTCTTCCTGAATTAAAGTCTGAATCCCAAGTGCTGTCCCATGTGGTCGCTGCTGAGCGTATAGATGGATTGCGCTGGAATTTAATTTTAAAAAACCGGACAGTGGTGAAGTTGCCAACAGAGAATGAGCTTGGTGCGCTTGCACAATTAGCTTCACTGCAAAATTCCATGCAATTATTGGATCGTTCGGTTGAGTCGATTGATCTTCGCCAGGAAGGGCGGTTAGTCGTACGGCCATACGTAACTGCGGCACCAAACTTGAAGAAAAAGCCGGGCATACAGCAGGAGGGACAATGAACAATATGATGCGTCGCTCCTCCATCTTGGATGGAGGGGTTAAGCCACCGTCCGAAGAAGCGCTGCGAAACCGCGCTGTAAAGTCCGGCCCATTTGGGGTGTTGGATATTGGGTCCACAAAGATCGCCTGTTTGATCGGTCGAGCAGAAGCAGATGGACGCTTACGCGCACTGGGATTTGGTTGGCAAAAAAGCCGGGGAATTAAATCTGGCGGTATTGTTGATCTTGATGAGGCAGAGCGCGCCATTCGCGCCGCGGTTGGTGCGGCCGAAGACATGGCGGATATGCGGCTGAAATCGGTGTATGTAAATCTTTCATGTGGGCAGCCGGAATCACGACTGTTCAATGTCCAGTGGCCTGTGGATGGCCGCGCTGTGAATACTGACGACATTCGCCGAGTGGTACGTGAGGCGCGGATGCGTGCCACGACTGAAGGGCGCGTTACAATTCACGCCTTACCACTTAGCTTTTCTGCCGACGAAACGCCCGGTGTAACGGATCCGCGGGGATTGTTTTGTGATACATTGACAGCGCAGTTACATGTTGTGGATGCAAGTAGCACGGCACTTCGAACATTGGCTGCATGCTTGTCCCGGTGTGAATTGGATATTGCGGCGTTGGTCTCGGCTCCATATGCGGCGGGGCTTGCTGCTTTGGTGCGGGATGAGCGCGAACTGGGGGTTACGGTAATCGATATGGGTGGTGGTACCACCACGATGGCGGTCTTTTACGAAGGTCAGGTTTTACACACTTCTCAGCTCCCTGTTGGTGGCAATCATGTCACGGCGGATATCGCCATGGGGCTCTCCACGCCGCTGGCTCATGCTGAACGGCTGAAGGCATTGTACGGGAGCTGCCATTCTTCGCCGGATGACGCAAAAGAATTGTTGCCCGTTCCATCGGTCGGTGAAGCGGAACACCAAATCGCACAGGTGCCGCGTTCGCATCTTATCTCCTGTATTAAGCCTCGAATCGAAGAAATTTTTGAGATGGTCAAAGATCGGCTGGAGACAGCAGGGCTTGGCCGGGCGGGTAACGGCCGCGTAGTTCTCACTGGGGGCGCTTCGCAATTGGGCGGGGTACGTGACTTGGCATCCCAGATTCTTGAGCGCCCGGTGCGCCAGGGTCACCCGGCAAGTGTTATCGGCTTGGCCGATGCGGCAGGGGCGCCAAATTTTGCCACACTTGTCGGCTTGCTTGCATTCGCTACCGGTGATGGCCAGCGGATGCAGGATATCAACTTCGAAGCAGAGCGCAGCCAGGGGTGGTTTAGCGGCTTCGTCAATTTTTTAAAAAATCGTGTTTGACATGAAAACGGCGCGTTCTTTACCGATGCTGTTTAAGGAGAGAGAAGCTCATGGTTTTGCATTTATCTGTCGATAAGCCCACGCATACCGATTTCACGCCTCGCATTACCGTGTTCGGCGTCGGCGGCGGTGGGTGCAATGCCGTGAATAACATGATCCAGATGAATCTCCCTGGCGTGGAATTCGTGGTTGCAAACACGGATGCGCAGCAGTTGCAGCGCTCGTTGGCAGAAAAGCGCATCCAGCTTGGACCGCATCTCACACAGGGCAATGGCGCGGGTGGTCGGCCCGACGTTGGAAAACTCTCCGCCGACGAAGCCGCTGATGATCTCGCACGTCATCTCGAGAACACTCATATGGTGTTCATCACGGCTGGCATGGGCGGTGGTACGGGCACGGGTGCGGCCCCGGTTATTGCGCGCATGGCGCGCGAACGAGATATCCTTACCGTCGGCGTTGTTACCAAGCCGTTCGCGTTTGAAGGAAAGCGCCGTATGCGCGCGGCCGAGGAAGGCATCATCGAGATGCAGGCCTATGTCGATACACTTATTGTAATTCCGAACCAAAATCTTTTCAAAGTCGCTAATGAGCGTACTGGTTGGAAAGAAGCGTTCGAGATGGCTGACAACGTGCTCTATATGGGCGTACGCGGCGTGACCGACCTAATGGTGATGCCCGGCATCGTGAACCTTGACTTCGCGGACGTGCGCTCCGTGATGCGCGAAATGGGCAAGGCGATGATGGGCACCGGCGAAGCCGAGGGCGAGGATCGCGCCATCCGCGCCGCCGAAGCCGCAATCAGCAACCCGCTTCTAGAAGACACCAATATGAAGGGGGCCCGCGGCCTACTGATCAACATTACTGGCGGCTCTGATGTAACGCTGTTCGAGATTGACCAGGCGGCCAATCGCGTGAGCGAAGAGGTAGATACAGACGCGAATATCATGTTCGGTATGTCGCTGGATGAAACGATGTCCGGGCGTATCCGCGTCTCTGTGGTGGCAACCGGCATCGATTCGATGCCCCTTTCCATGCCCAATTTGAAAGTGGTAAATGGCGGTGTCGAAAGCAGCCATATTGTGAATGCGGTCGCAACCCAGAATGCGCAACATCAAGCTGCCGCTACCGGAAGCGCTCGTCCCGCCGGCTATGTGCCGGAACCTCCTTCGACTCCATTGATTTCCAAAGCCTTCGTTGAGCGTGGCCACGAGGCGACTCCTTTTGTTGTGGATCACGCGGGTTTAGCTGATGCACCTGCAACGCTGCGCCCAGTTGCCTCAATACGCACGGTGGCAATGGCACCGTCCGCTACGCCGGTGCGTGCGCCTGAGCCCCAAAAAACAGGGAGCATTTTTAAATCAGTATTTGGTTTTGGCGGACATAAGTCGCCAACGCCGACACCGCAGCAGCAGCCCCGCCACGAGCCTGCAATGCGTGTTGATGAAGCTTCGGATGCCCCTAGGGCCGCTGTTCGACAGACTCAGGTTGACGAGGTTGGGTTGGAAATTCCGGCCTTCTTGCGCCGCAACCAATAGAGAGTTTCGTTCTTTAAACGAAAGCCCCAGATTTTGTCTGGGGTTTTTTATTTGCGGACCACATAACGCCGTTGGCCGTTATGCGGATTGAACCAAACCTCGATACGCTCGCCGCTGGAAGGGTCGTTGAAGCTTTCCGTTGTACGTTCCCAGCCTGCCTCCGGTGAGCCGGATTGATTTTGATGGTAACGGCGCTCAAAGAGCGTACCTACTATTATCAAAATACCAAAGATCAACAGTCCTGTGGTTTCTCCGTTCGTGCCGAGCACCAGCCCGATTAAACCACCTGCACAGAGAAGAATTCCAACGCCGAGAACAATAGCTCGCAACATTTAACTCACGCGGGCTCGAGCACGACGGCTGTGCCGTAAGCGACAATCTCGCTCATTGTTTCGCCTATCTCCGATGAATCAAAGCGCATCACAATGATAGCATTGGCCCCCATCATCGCAGCATTACTGACCATTCGATCCATTGCGTGCCGGCGGGCATCTTCTAGCATCGAGGTGTACTCTTTGATTTCTCCGCCCACGATTGAGCGGAGGCCTGCCATCATATTGCCCCCAATGCCGCGACTTCGGACCACAACACCAAAGCACTGCCCCAATGTTTGCCGAGTTTTATAGCCTGCAACATTTTCTGTTGTCGTGACGATCATGGTATCCGTCCCTGGTTGTTACATAAGCAGAGCATAGAGGTTTGTGTGCAGCAAGTGTTCAGATTTGGAGGCTGGATATATCAAAAGTCAAAACAGTTAATACAATGGAATCAATTACTTGCACGGAAATAATCAGAAATAATGATTTATTGGCGATGCTGCGCCGCAATGGTTAAATTAACATTGTTATGAATAAGCAGGTTTTGCATGTCGTCTTTGCGTGACAAGAGCTATGCGCTACAGCTTAATGCTGGATTACGCCGAACGCTCAAGGCGCCTATCTCAGCAGTAGGCAGGGGGCTGCATAGCGGGCTTGACGTCCGAATTACTTTGCAGCCTGCTCGCGCAAATACAGGTATTGTGTTTCGGCGGGTCGATCTCGGCATTGATATTCCGGCGCGGCATGACCTTGTAACTGAAACCCGCCTTTGCACTCTAGTCTCCTATGGTGGTGCCAAGATCGGCACCATTGAGCATTTAATGGCTGCTCTGGCGGCGGTTGGCGTGGACGATCTGATTGTTGAGGTGGATGCGCCTGAGCTTCCGATATTTGATGGCTCAGCAGCGCCATTTCTATTTTTGGTCGAAAGTGCGGGTGTTGTTGAACATGGCGGCATTCGGCCTTCACTTGAAATCTTGCGGTCGGTACGAGTGGAACAGAGTGGCGCCTTCGCCGAACTTCGTCCTCATCAGGACGGCGCATCTGGGTTCGATATCGCACTTTCCATTGAATTCCAGGCTCGGGCGATAGGCGCGCAAGCTTACCATTTCCATCTTTCCGCTGAGGAATTCGCATCCGAAATTGCTTGCGCTCGTACGTTTACCTTACGCGCTGAGGTTGAGGCGTTACGTGAAGCGGGTCTCGCCCTTGGTGGGTCGCTTGCCAACGCCGTCGTGGTCGATGATGAAAAAATCGTGAATCCCGAGGGCTTACGGTATAGCGATGAGTTCGTTCGGCATAAATTGCTGGATGTTATCGGCGACCTTTATCTTGCTGGCGCGCCAATTTCCGGTCGGTTTATCGGTTGCCGCACTGGCCACGGATTAAACAATAGGCTGCTGCGGGCGGTATTTGCAGATACTGCCAATTATCGTTTGACTGCGGGAATGCTGGAAAAGCCTCTGCAACTTACCGCAGCTTAGTCGCTGCGTCTTGCACCTGGGCGGTGGCTGGTTTACCTCGCGACAGCAACTATAGGAGCTGTCCATGACCGCTATTTCGGATATCGTCGCGCGTGAAATTTTAGATAGCCGTGGCAACCCGACTGTCGAAGTGGATGTGCTGCTGGAATCTGGCGCATTTGGCCGCGCGGCTGTCCCTTCCGGTGCCTCAACGGGCGCGCATGAGGCTGTGGAGCTGCGTGACGGCGATAAGGCCCGCTACGCTGGGAAGGGTGTTCTCAAGGCGGTTCAGGCTGTCGAAGGTGAAATTCTTGACGCGATCGCTGGGCTTGATGCCGAAGACCAGGTTGGCATTGATAATATATTAATCGATCTGGATGGCACCCCCAATAAGGCTCGCCTTGGTGCGAATGCAATTCTGGGGGTCTCCCTTGCATTGGTAAAAGCCGCGGCGATGGATAACGGCTTACCCCTCTACCGCTACATTGGTGGTGTTGCCGCGCGCACGCTGCCGGTGCCAATGATGAACATTGTTAATGGCGGCAAGCACGCCGATAACCCCATAGACATCCAGGAATTCATGATTCAGCCGGTTGGTGCAGCTTCCATCGCGGATGCCGTTCGTATTGGCGCGGAAATATTTCATACTCTTAAGAAGCTTCTGGCGGATGGTGGGCACAACACCAATGTCGGCGATGAGGGCGGGTTTGCCCCGAATCTTAAATCCGCCGATGAAGCCCTCGGCTTCATTTCAAAGGCGTGTGAGAAGGCCGGGTATATTCCGGGAGAGGACATAACATTCGCGCTGGACTGCGCTTCCACTGAATTTTTCAAGAACGGCATCTACGATCTTGAGGGGGAAGGTAAGCGCTTTGATGCTGGGCAGATGGTTGATTATCTGGCCGATCTCGCCGCCCGCTATCCGATTGCCTCTATTGAAGATGGCTGCGCAGAGGATGATTGGGCTGGTTGGAAAACGTTGACTGAACGTCTGGGCGCAAAGCTGCAATTGGTTGGTGATGACCTCTTCGTAACCAA
>JAGWIL010000200.1 GCA_028866335.1 Rhodospirillales bacterium | reverse complement strand
CCCAGATGGCGGCACGCCGGCAATCAGCCGCATGGGCTGGCTGGGCGCTGATGCTGGGGATGCGCAGGAAGGCGAACAGCCGCTCCAGCGAGGCGGGCAGGGCAGTATCGATGGTATCCAGTATCTTATCCATGGCGGTATCAGACCCCTGGCCGGGCAAAAAATCAATGCGGCTTGATTTGGCGGTAAAACAGGCCAAAAGAGCCGCATCATGAGCACGCTTACGCTGTACAACACCCGCACCCGCGCCAAGGCGCCCTTCATGCCGATCGACCCGGAAAATGTGCGGGCGTATTTATGCGGCCCCACGGTTTATGACCGCGCCCATATTGGCAATGCGCGCAATGTGGTGATTTTCGATGTGCTAATCCGCCTGCTGCGGCGGCTCTACCCGAAGGTGACCTACGTGCGAAACATCACGGATGTGGACGACAAGATCAACATCCGCGCCCAGGAGCGTGGGGTTTCCATCGAGGAAGTCACCGCCGGGCCTATCCGCTGGTATCATGAGGATATGGCGGCCCTTTACACCTTGCCGCCGGATATTGAGCCCCGCGCGACGGCGCATATGGCCGAAATCATCGCCATCATCGAAAAGCTGATCCGGAACGGCCACGCCTATGAGGCCGAAGGCCATGTGCTGTTCTCTGTCGCCTCCGATCCTGATTACGGCAAATTCTCTGGCCGCACGCCCGATGAGCTGATTGCAGGTGCCCGGGTGGATGTGGCCGATTATAAGCGCGATGCCGGGGATTTTGTGCTCTGGAAGCCCTCCACGCCTGACCTGCCGGGTTGGGACAGCCCCTGGGGGCGCGGGCGGCCGGGTTGGCATATCGAATGCTCGGCGATGAGCTGGAAACATTTGGGCGAGAGCTTCGACATTCATGGCGGCGGCGATGATCTGATCTTCCCGCACCACGAGAACGAGATTGCCCAAAGCTGCTGCGCCTTTCCTGGTTCTCACTATGCCAATGTGTGGGTGCATAATCGCATGTTGCTGGTGAATGGCGAGAAGATGAGCAAATCGCTCGGCAATTTTCTGGTGCTGCATGAGGTGCTGGAGAAAGCCCCCGGCGAGGCCGTGCGTTTCATGCTGATGCGCGCGCATTACCGGCAAACGCTGGATTTTTCAGATGCTGGCCTCGCGGAAGCGCGGAAGGAGCTGGACCGGTTTTACCGCGCCATCCAGCTTCACCCGAATGCCAAGGAGCGGGAGGTGCCGCTGCATCTGATATGGGACGCGCTGCTGGATGATCTGAACACACCGGCGGCGATTACCGCACTGCATAAATATGCTGATCTCGCCTTTGCCGGGAATGAGGTAGGTGCGGTGGCACTGAAAGCGGCGGGCAAGTTTCTGGGGCTGTTTAATGTCAGCCCGGAGGAATGGTTTCGCGGCGGCATTGATGAGGCCGCGATCGAGGGGCTGGTAGCGCAGCGCGTGCTGGCACGGATTGCCAAGGATTTCACGGAATCTGACCGTATCCGCGATTTGCTGCTGAACGAACATGGCGTGATTATCGAGGACGGACCGGGCGGCACTTATCAACTAAGGAAAGCCTGAGATGACCAAGCGTGATGGCGGGGCGGAGCTTAGCCCCAACGACCCTTCGCCGGTGGTGATTCTGGTGCGCCCGCAAATGGCCGAGAATATCGGCGCGGTGGCCCGGGCCATGGGCAATGGTGGGTTGTTCCATTTACGTATCGTTAGCCCGCGCGATGGCTGGCCGCAGCCACGCGCCTGGATCACCGGCTCCGGCGCGCACCGGATTCTGGATAATGCACAGGTCTTCGAGACCGTGGCCGAGGCGGTAGCGGATTTGCACCGCGTTTTCGCCACCTGCCCGCGCCCGCGCCATATCATCAAGCCGGTGCTCACCGCGCGCGGCGGGGCGAATGAAATTGTCGCGGCAGGAGCAAGGGGTTTGAAAACCGGCATTCTGTTTGGGCCGGAGCGCACGGGGTTGGATAATGACGATATCGCCCATGCCGACAGCTTGATCCGTTACGATCTCAACCCGGATTTCATGTCCCTCAATTTAGCGCAAGCGGTTATGGTGATGGGCTATGAATGGTGGCTGGCCCGCAGCCCGGAACAACCGCCGCGTGAATTGCAGGTTAACGAGACCGTGCCCGCCACCAAGGGCGAGCTGGATAATTTCATGACGCATCTCATCCGCGCCTGTGATGAAAGCGGGTTTTTGAAAAATGAACAGAAGCGGCCTGGCATGGTGCGTAACCTCCGGCATTTCTTCCAGCGCGGCGAGGTGACGCGCCAAGAGCTAAACACGCTGCATGGTGTGATTACGGAACTGGCGCGGGGAGCGAGGTAGGGGATGAGTCGATCCATTGCAGACGAATGCACTGAAAAGCTCCGATCCCAATAGCAGACCTTCGTGTTCAATTTATTTGATCCGGCGATTGTATGACATCTCGCTTTCAATTTGATAGGTGAGGCCCATAGGTTCGAAATGATCATATGCTATGATCTGGTCATGTCCTTCAGTATTGATCCCAAAATGGCATCTATCTTAGCTGAACAAATCACACGCCAGTTTATGGATTTGATTTGCGCTTCAACCCCGATGCTGAGTTGGCTAAAATCGGGTAGTGATCGGGGGGAGGGTGGATCAGCGTTTCTAGTTCGGACTCCCACTGGAATTCTGGGCATTACCGCAAAGCATGTCATAGATGGTTTTTTAATAGCCCAAGGCAATTGCCCTGGTCTAACCGCCACTTTGGGTGGCTTCAACTTCGATCTCAGCGAGCGTTTAATCGCCCGTGGAGTAAATGTAGATATCGCGACCTTTAGAATTTATCAAAGTGACCTTGCAAGTATCGGTTTTCAGCCACTTAATTCGGCTTGGCCGCCAGAAATCCCGCAAAGCAAGGGGATTGTTTTGGTGGCTGGTTGGCCAGGCCAAGAGCGGATAACAGGGCAAAAGGTTACTGGTGGGCTTTACGTTGTGTGGGGCTCTGCGGGTGTTTCGGAAGAACAGATTACCATCAAGCTCGAGCATCAGGACGCATACTCGCCGCTGGATAATGTGCCCATTCCTGACCAGGGTTTCAAGTTTGGTGGTATAAGCGGCGGCCCGGTCATGATGATTGATACAGACGAAAGCAGAAAAAATATCAAATGGCGCGTCGCGGGCATCATTGCAGAGGGAAAATCTGAGTATGATTACATCGTCGCTACACGCGCAGACGTTATTCAAGATGACGGAAAAATTGCAGGCTAAGTTATGATTTTCCGGTATAAGTTATAGGTTCGAACGGAAGGTCTCGAATTTTCTTCCAAAATATAACGCCAGTTTTTCCACAGCATTACTTGAAATCGAACTGACCGCTTACCCCCACTTGCCACCCATCCCCTATCTTCCCATATCTCCGCCATTCAGGAGACAATCAGCATGAAATACAAGCAGCTTGGCCGCACGGGGCTTTATGTGTCTGAAATCTGCCTTGGTACCATGACCTTCGGTGGCAACGAGGATGCGGGGTTTTGGAAGGCCATTGGCCAGCTCCGCCAGGACGAGGTGGATGCGATTATCGCCCGGGCGCTGGAAGCCGGGGTGAATTTCATCGACACGGCGGATGTTTATTCCATGGGGCAGTCTGAACGGCTGGTGGGGCAGGCGCTGAAAAACCTGGGCGTGAAGCGCAAGGATGTCGTTATTGCCTCCAAGGTGTTCGGAGAGATGGGGCCTGGGCCGAATGACCGCGGAGCCTCACGCGGGCATATCATGGATGGTGTGAAGGCCAGCCTGGAGCGGATGGGGCTGGACCATATCGACCTTTACCAGATTCACGGCACCGATGCGGTCACACCCATTGATGAGACGCTCCGCGCGCTGGATGA
>JAGWIL010000199.1 GCA_028866335.1 Rhodospirillales bacterium | reverse complement strand
GGCCCGGCAGACGTCAGCAATCTGTTGGTATGCTTCAATTTTATGAACGGAGAGTTATTTGTTATAAGCCTCGAGCCATAGTCGGACATTTTTATTCATTTGCCTAGCCTTATTGCAAGCGATTTTTGTCCCCTCCGCTAGTCTCCGGCTCGGCATCGTCGATTATTTAAGGAGCGTTTGGATTTTGAATCGGCTCAAAGCTGTCCTCTAAATCGGTCAAATCGGAGGCCATGATGCCTCATGCGCTGGTTTCTGGTTCAATACTGCGTACCGTCGCCGATGGTTGCGTATATCGTGCCCGAGCCGCCGGGCATGATGACGCCGATCTGGTTGACGTAGGGACCAGCGAAGATCAGCACGCCGCCGCGTTCGCTGCGGTAGTTGTGGCTGCTCCCTCGTTGAAACCACCGTGCAACATGGCAACGCGCCCCTTAACTTGCGGCGGCGTGCCGTTCTGACGAATTGCAACATCGATGAAGTCCGGTAGGGCGTTATGCTCGGCAAGCAAACCGTTGATTTCGTCAATCTTGGCATTGGCTTGGCGGATCATCTCATCCACCTGCAACGCCATCTCGCGGCGCTGCTGCTTCAGGGCCGTATGCGCACCATGGACCCACTCGTTATGCAGGGGCCGAAGGGTCTTACCGGCCTCATGGTGCTGCTTTTGCGCCTCCGCCATCACCGCTTCGGCAAGATCAAGCACCGCCCTGGCCTCGCGGCTGGCGTCATCGGCTTTAGTGAGTTGTACCGGCCTTATATCCTCGCCTCGCGCGCTGGCGGCCAGTAAGCGGCCACGCTCGGCTGTGGCGTTATCGTAACCGGTGCGGGCGCTCTGGTGCTTTGCTTGGCACCCACCCACGCGCTGGGCGGCTTCGGTCTCGGCGGCAATGGCGGCAAGGTGGTCTTGGGTTTTTTCGATCATAACTATTTGTCCTTATTCTGCTGACGGATGGCGATACGTTGAATCAGCGCCTCTAGTTTCCGCTGATCATCGACGGCGGCGATTTCACGCAAGAGCGCGGCTTTGCACGCTTCGTATTCGGCCTGGGTGAGGTGCAAAACGCTCATGGTTTAGAACGTTGCTGCGATGATGGCCGTGCCGCGCTGGATAGTCACCGGCTGACTCGGCATCCCGGATACGAGGTTGACGATTGTCGTTTGTGCTGCATTCGTCGCAATATTGCCTGAAACGATTTGCCCCGAAACACTCCCGGTAGTGATCCCGGTCTTGGTGGTGAGTAGTAGGGTTTGTCCGCCATCAACTTTGACACAACCAGATGCTTGCAGGCCGACTGCCACCCCCGCGCCGAAACTCACAAAAACGGCATCTGTGCCGCTATTTGTAATCATGGTGTCAGTGTTGTTCGAATCCACAGCAGGTAGAATGAAGGCAACCGCTGGCCCGGCGAGCGTGGTATAATTTCCGGTAGAAGAGGCGGTAAATGTAACGCGGCTTGTCATGTGTTGTTTCCTTTAAGTTGGTCTAGGCAATGGACGATCGCAATCTTGATGGTGTGAGATTGAATCGGCGGATTTCGCAGGCCCGTTATCGTTCCATCACTCCTAAGCGTATCATGCGAGCGGCCTGAATTTTCTTGGCATCTGCCAGCAGCAAAGCGCCACAAGCCGCATTGGCCACGTCATCATGCGCGCCAGGTGCATGGTCGATGCTATCCTTGCCGCTACGCGCCGTGCGCCGTTCTAAACCGCAAAGCTGGCTGCCCAGGCGCCTCAGATCGAGCAATTGCGCCCGGCCTGAATTCAGGATCGGCAGGCAGTCGCGGTAGATATCGCTCTTAGGCTTGTCGCTCAGGGCATATTCGATGCCGTGGCTGCGCATGCGCTCTCTTGGCCATTCACCAGCATAGCGGTCGCCTGTCACGCGGCTTAACCCATAGGACCGCAGCAGCGTGGCAAACTCCGCTGTTGCCTGCTCCGGGCTGAATGGCGGCTTGATCTCCCGCACCGCGTCCAGCACCGCTCTGTCACCGTCCCTATGCGCTACAGCGAGCGTCATGCTATCGCCGCCAGTGCCTCCAGCCGGATCAATGAACGCGACATAGCGGGTGCCGCGTGTCGGAGCGATCTCGTACAAGCCGCGTGCCGTGCAGGAATCCACCACATCACGGGGAATGAAGTCCGAGAGATCATTGCGGAACTCGCCGCCATATTCAGCCGAGGCGTTTTCCGGGTCTTCCTCGTAAGCCTCCTCAACAATGCGCGGATCAAGCGCCGGGTTCATCTCCAGCGTGGTGGCTTTCCAGACCAGCACCCGGCTATTCTGGCCGTAATGCTTGGCATAGGTGCCATAGAGCACGCCGCGCTTGCGGTACGGGCTGGAGGCATTCAGCAGGATGCTGCCGGGGATAGTGGAAAGCCCAGGGCGCAGCGCTGCAAAAATCTCCACGTCCGGGTTGGCACTGTCATCGCTGCGCCAGAAGGCCGTCTCATCAGCCAGCACCGCCGCAAAAGTGTAGCCGCGCGTCACCCTGAAACTTGCGGTGGCAATCTCGATCTGCACCCGGTTGTTGAGCGTCAGGGTTTCGGTGGTTTCGTCACCCACCATCGGTTTGAGCAGCGGCACATCCAGCAGCAGCCCTTTGATGTACCGGAAGATCGAACGCGCTTGCCTGCGGTCCGCCGCGATGATGGCAATGGTGGCAACCTCACCCGGTGCCAGATACGGCTCGTAATCCCGAAAGCAGGCCAGAAAGACCGCGATAGTCGCCAGCACACGGCTTTTGCCGCCTCGTCGGCCAATGACCAGCGCTGCTTCCTTGAATGCCTCTCTGGGCGGATCTGTGCGGCCCGTGTGGCGCGTGTAGATGGCTTGCGCCGCGTCATCCATTGGCAGGGCGAACAGCGCCGCCAGAAACGCTCTCCAGGCCGTCCAGGACGTACCCTTGAAGAACGGCGCGAACAGATTGGGGTCGTCCATTGCTTCCAGAATGGTGATGCTCATGGCGTGTCCCTCCTGGCGTTCAAATAATCCGCCAGACCAGGAGCCTTGCCATCAACACCCTTCAACCCGAGATGCCGCAGCGCACGGCTGACAGCATTCGCCCAGCCGAGGTAAGCGCGCTGATCCCGGTCAGCCATCGGTGTGCCGTTCAGCGCCTCTTTGTCCATCAGCTCCATACGCAGCATCATCATTGCCACGCGGTCGATCAGCAGGCGTTGCGTGGCGCTGGGCTTGCCGCCTACGTGCTGGGCTAGCTCCAGGCGTATCTCTTTCATCCGGCGCGCTTCAGCCCGCCTTCCGTCGAGTATTGCCAGCTTACCGGGGCGGCTATGTGGTGTGATCGGCTTCATATCGATTCTATGCCGAAAATTTCGGAGTTGGGGCAAGTATTTTGTGGGATGGATTGCATGACTGTGCACCAGCATGCGGAAAAAGATGGCTTAGCTTAGCTTTCAGGCTCGACGCGGCGGATGGCATGTCCGCTGACAGGTCGAATCGGCGTTAAACGCGCCTCAGGGCGATGGCTGCACGAATGGCTATCCTACCACATAAAACACCACCTCAGCGTCCAGGGAAGGCTCGTGGATGGCACCGCGCGGCATGGTCACACCCAACCCGTAGTTGAAAACGAGGTACAGACACACGCGCGCGGGCTTCAGAAATTTTTTTGCGGGCGGCAGGCTCGGCCGCGTGCTTGGCTGTACAAAAGACACGGGGGGATGAATTTCGGACTAGGGGAATTTTCACCCATGTTCATATGGGGGGTGTGGTGGGTGCGGGGGGTCAGATTTGCCCCACATACCAAAACTGTCACTGACACTTTTCCCACGTGAGTTGAGCTCGACCCCCCAGACCTCCCAGACCCCCCACTATTCGAGTGCTTTCTCAATCTTCCAATATGTCGTAC